>JAQVGR010000071.1 GCA_028696635.1 Candidatus Krumholzibacteriia bacterium
AACCGGCTTTCACATACAGCGGTTAACCGGCTGTCACATGCAGCCGTTGACCGGCTGTCAAATTGTCGACTCTGGCAAGAGATGCCGTTTCACTCTGAGGGAAGGAGGGCTCGATGGCCGAAGAGTTCAAACCATATGTGCCCGCCGATACGAGGATGAAGGAGTTCACGATCCCCGCGCTGGTATTCGGGGCGATCCTCTCCGTCATACTCGGCGCGGCGAACGCCTACCTCGGCCTGGTCGCCGGCATGACCGTGGCGGCGACGTTCCCGGCCGCGGTCATGGCGATGGCCGTCCTGAAGCTGTTCCGGGGCACGATCCTCGAGGAGAACACCTGCCGTACCACGGCGGCGGTCGGCGAGGCGCTGGTGGCCGGAGCCATCTTCACGATCCCGGCCTTCCTGATCGCCAAGAACCCGACAACCGGCCAGCCGATCTGGGACCACATCCATTACTGGCCGAGCACGCTTCTGATGCTGGTCGGCGGGATCCTCGGCGTCCTGTTCGTGATCTTCCTGCGCCGGGTGCTGATCGACGACAAGACGCTCCCGTTCCCCGAGAGCGTCGCCTGCGCCGAGATCGTCAAGGCCGGCCAGGGGGGCGCGACCGGCGCCAGGTACGTCTTCTCGATGATCGGCCTCTCGGCGCTCTTCGAGCTCCTGCGCAACGACTTCGGGCTCCAGCTGGTCAGGGGGTACGTGAAGCACTTCTGGCAGCTCCCCGTCGTGCGCAACTTCCAGCTGATGACGAGCGACCTCAAGGCGATCACCACGCCGTCCAATCCGACCGGCGGGATCTTCATCGAGTCCCCCGAGGCCTCCCCCGCGATGGTCGGCGTCGGCTACATCATCGGTCCGAAGCTCGCCTCGATCGTCTTCGCCGGCGGCGTCTTCGGCCACATGATGATGGCCCCGCTGTTCATCTTCATCAACGGCGGGTTCGGGGCGGGGACCGACTGGCTCAAGACGGAGAGCGCCGTATGGAACTCTCAGGTCCGCCCGCTCGCCGTCGGCGCGATGCTCGTCGGCGCGTTCTACACCCTGTTCCGGATGCGCAAGTCGCTCGGCGCGGGGATCGCCCGGGCGTTCAAGGACCTCAGCCAGATCGGCAAGGCGTCGACCGGCGAGACGAGCCGCATCGACCGCGACATCCCCTACTCGATCACGATCATCGGCATCATCGCCCTGGTGATCCCGATCTTCTTCCTCTACCTGCATTTCAGCGGCAGCGTGATCGGCGCGCTTGTCTCGGCGATCGTCATGACGGTGGCCGGGTTCCTCTTCGCCGCCGTGGCGGGGTTCCTCGTCGGCACGATCGGATCGAGCAACAATCCGATCTCGGGGCTGACCCTCTCGACGCTGATCGTCGCGGCGATCCTGATGGTGGCGATACGCGTGCAGGGACCCGCCGGGGTGGCGGCGGTGCTCGGCGTGGCGGCGGTGGTCTGCTGCTCGAGCGGCGTCGCCGGCGACATCATCCAGGACCTCAAGGCCGGGCACCTGCTCGGGGGCACCCCACGCGCCATGGAGATGGGCTGCATCATCGGCGTGATAGCGGCCGCGTTCGTCATGGCCCTGGTCCTGCAGCTGCTCAACACGGGGTACGCCTCGATGGGCGGGATCGGCGGCGAGATGCTCCCCGCTCCCCAGGCGGGCCTGATGGCGATGCTCTCGCAGGGGATCATCACCGGACAGATGGCATGGCCCCTGGTGATCATGGGCGCGCTCTTCGCGATCGCTCTGATCCTCATCGGCGCCCCCTCGCCGATGCTGATCGCCGTCGGGATGTACCTGCCGTTCCACACGACCTTCGCGATCTTCACCGGCGGGATCATCAAGTGGATCGTCGACGGGCAGATCGCCAAGCGCAAGGCGAACAAGGAGAAGGCGGAGAACACGGGGATCCTGCTCGCCTCGGGGCTGATCGCCGGCCAGGCGCTGATGGGGATCATCATCGCCGCCACGGTGGTCATCAAGAACCCGCCGGGGACGATGGAAGTCAAGGGGCTCTTCCCCAAGATCATCGACGGCGGCAACCCGTGGCTCGCCATCGCGGTCTTCGCGATCCTCGCCTGGATACTGATCCGGCAGCCGCTGAAGGCGGCGCAGGAGAAGTAAGGGCGGCATGAACGTCTGACCCCGGGGCCGCTCAGCCGGCCCCGGGGTCGTTTTTTTGAAAGGGCCGGGACTCGTGTCGCGAAAGAAAGAGAAGCGTACCCCCGATGTCAACCTGCTCGAGCTCGTTCCCGAGCGGACCGTCGGGTCCGGGACGGGCGAGGACGGGATAGTCACGGTCCACGCCCCGCGATTCCACAACCGCCTGCTCAAGCGCCTGATCGAGCCGCGCCTCAGGCGCCCGCAGATGATGATCCGCCTCGACGGAATCGGCACCGCTGTATGGGAGCAGATCGACGGCGAGCGGACCGTCGGGGAGATCGGCGCGATACTGCGCGAGCGCTTCGGAGAGACGATCGAGCCGTGCCACGACCGCCTGGCGGTCTTCTTCACCCAGCTCGAGCTGTCGCGGTTCATCCGCTGGCGGAACCTCGAGGAGGTCAGGGGCAGGCGGGACCGAGCACCTCGTACCCCGTGACCGCGATCGCCCCTCCCCGCCCGTGCCCCTCCCCCCACACCCACGCCCGCATCCCCTCGTGAGCCCTGAGCGCATCGATCAACGCTCCGGACAGCGCGTGCACCCGATCGTCCTCCGTCACCGTGACCGAGGAACCGTCCAGGCCGATCTCCCCCAGGACCGCGATCGAGCCATCGGGCGGGATGATCAGATAGCTTTCGGCCGTGACCGCATGCGAGCCCCCCCCGGCCCGCGCCGAGCAGAGAACCCCGACGGTGTAGCCGTCCAGAAGGCGCAGATCCGACTCGAGGGCCCCCGCTGCCAGTTCCCATTGCGCGCCGCTCTCATCTATCACCGAGATCCGGCGTTCGAACGGCCCGCTCCCCTCGACGCGCACCGTTCCCTCGAGACGAAACCGCTCCGGACGGTCCGGCGCCGGCGGCGCCGACGCGCACGAGAGAACGGCGGGCAGGACGGCCAGCGCGGCCAGGCTACTGCGTGCGCAGGAGCACCGCATTCATCCTCCCGTATCCCGAGCAGGTGAGATCGATGTCGAAGAGGGCGGGGCCTCCCAGGCCGAGGGCGATGAACTCGGGGCCCATCGACTCGACGGCGCCCATGAACGGGCCGGCGCAGAGGTTCGTGCTGCGCACGCGCAGCGGCGCGAAGTCCCCGGCGAGATCGATCGAGGTGTACCGATACTTCGGATCGGCCGGGGCAACGCCGCGGCTCTCGAAGTACAGCGTCGCCGCCCAGTCGGCGAAGAGCTCCTTGAATCCGACTCCGGTCGCGCTCTCGATGTTCGCCGTGCCGGTCTTCTTCGACTGGACGATGCGGCGGTAGATGTCCTCGCCGAACCGGTCGCCGATGTATCGGAAGAACAGGAAGCTCGCACCGCGCTCGTCGAGCGCGTCGCCGCCGTGTATCAGGGTCGCCTTCCCCGGGTCCGCGAGGAAGAGATCGGCGCGGCCGATGTTGCTCTCGTCGAACCCGTTCAGATCCTCGGCGATGTGCGCCAGCCCCTCGTCCACCCACAGCTCCGCCATGTAGGCGGCCGAGATCCCGCTGCCGTAGATCAGGACGCGGTAGTTGAACATGATCATGTGCTGGAACTCATGGGCCATCACGCCTGAAATCACGTCGAGCGCCCGAGGCTTCTCGTAGGTGTTGCCGTAGATGCCGTTCGGATCGGGGACCATCGAGTAGTAGATCTCCATCCCGTTCGAGGTCCCCGACGGCAGGAGACCGGGGAGCAGGTCGCCCGGCATGAAGAACCCGGCGATGAATCCCTCCCCCGCCCCTCCCGGCGGCGTGAGGAGGTTGACCACCGGGGTGAGCAGGATGACCACCTTGCCGTCATTGTTGATATCCGAGGGAGAGCCGAATGCGGCCGTGTTCGTCTCGTAGATCTGGTACTCGAACAGACCGCCGAGCTGCTGCAACTCGAGGTCGGTTATGCAGGTCGGGTGGGTGGAGGCGTCGAGGTACAGCACGGTGTGCTCCCCCTCGTAGGCCCAGTTCGCCGTGACGGTCGTGTAGCTCTCCGGATCTATCGTGCTCCCCTCGATGTCGCCGTAGACATTGAACTGCGCGGTCGGCGGCGCGGCGCCGGAGCCGGCCCGGGAATACCGCGCCTGTCCGCCATCCCCCGCGGGAGCGCCGGCACTGAGGACCCGCGCGATCTCCTCGCGCTTGCGCCTGTCGAAAGGCCCGGGGTCGGCGACCGCGGCGCGGACGCGGTCGAGACGGCCGGTCGAGGGGATCTCCGGGCGCTCCGAGGCGTCCTTCGCGTCGCAGGGGTCGTCGGTGTCGACCCGGTAATCGGTCGTCATCCCGGCGGTGATCGGAACCGACGAGTCGAAGGCGATGAGCACGTATTCATCCAGCGCGGTGCCGTACGAAAGGGGAAAGGAATAATCGATCGAGGCGCAGAACAGCTTGGCGGCCTCGCCCGCGCCGAGAGGGATCTCGACGTCGAGCTCGTTCGACGGGATCCGCGGCGCGCCGACGCCGAATATCCCGCCGCCGAACGGCGCCGCGGACTCGAAACGCACCTCGCCGTTGTACGACCCTTCCGGGACCACGACGCGGGCCGTGGAGCCGGAGATCTCGAACGGCGCCGCGCACCGGCTTCCCTCGTCCTTCGAGTAGCCGACCGGCGAGAAGGCGACTCGGTACGCGGCAGGATCGGCGCCGAATCCCCTTCCCGATACAGTCACCGTGTCCCCCGCCCCGGCGCTGAACGGGCTGATCTGCGTCAGCACAATCTGCTCACCCGTCCCCGCATCCTCGCTGCATGAAGCGGCGATCAGCGTTGCCGCGCACAGCGCCGCCACAAGGCGAAAGTTGCATTTCCCGACCTTCATCGCTGTTCTCATCTGCCGAACTTCCCCTTAATTGCAATGCTGAAAATACCCACTCACCGGATACACGCAAGATACCGATATCGAGCGCAACTGCTCATAAAGATACCAGACAGATCGTTCGGGCGCAATCGCGGGGGCGTCATGTCCCGACAAAGCGCAACGAGGCATATATCTTGCAGTTAACCACTGTCTGACCGGGTTTACGGTGCATGCAGCCAGACACATGGTTGGTAATATGTCTATGAAGGCCGATATCATCTGCTCCGATGAGGAGCTCCTGAGGACTCTCAGCATTGAATGCGAGGAGTCTGGATGGACGGTTTCGCGTTTCAGCGAGCCGGACGATTTCCTGTCGGCTCACAAGGATGAGTCGCCTCCGGCGGTGATCCTCGTCCTCGGGAGCGGCACGACAGAGGACGGCCTGGCGCCGATGAAAGCCTGGCACGAGGAGCAGCGGTCGAGCCAGCTCGTGCTGCTGATGCCGCAGGACCTCCCCGGAGGCGATCGCCTCGCCCTGCATCTGGGCGCGCGCCACTCGCTGTGGCTGCCTCATGACAGCGGGGATCTTCGCCGCATTCTCGCCGGCATCGCCGAGGGACTCGGCAGGCGCCGCATCGACGAGGCGGTCCGCGAGCGGCAGCAGGAGTGGGACGGCGCGCACGACATCCTCGGCACCAGCCGCGCCATCGCCGGGGTCATGTCGCTTGCCGCCAAGGTCGCCTCCAGCGAGACGACCTCGGTGATGATCACCGGAGAGAACGGCACCGGCAAGGGGTCGCTCGCCCAGGCGATACACCGGATGAGCTCGCGCGCGCAGGGCCCCTTCATCGAGGTGAACTGCGCGGCGATCCCATCGGGACTGCTCGAGAGCGAGTTCTTCGGGTACGAGAAGGGCGCCTTCACCGACGCGAAGCAGCGCAAGATGGGGCTGTTCGAGTGCGCCGATGGCGGGTCGATCTTTCTCGACGAGGTCGGGGAGATCGACTACAACCTCCAGGCGAAACTGCTGAAGTTCCTCGACTCGCGCACGATCCGGCGGATCAGCGGGACCCAGTTCCTCCCCGTCGACGTCCGGATCATCGCGGCCACCAACCGGGACCTGCACGGCGACGTGCAGGCGGGCCGCTTCCGGGCGGACCTCTTCTACCGTCTCAACGTGGTCGAGATCGAGCTGCCGCCCCTGCGCGAGCGCGCCGAGGACATCAGGCCGATCGCCGTCGAGTACGCGAAGCGGTTCTCCCGACGCCTCAAGAAGGGGGACGTGCGGTTCGCGGAGGACGCGCTCGAGCTCCTCGAGCGGTATCCCTGGCCGGGGAACATCCGCGAGCTGATCAATCTCGTCGAGCGGGCCGTCCTGCTCAGCACCTCGGAGGAGATTCACGCCGGCGACCTGCCGATCGCAGCCCCGGAGATCGGCGGAGAAACGATATGCCATCTCAGGAAAGAATCGGGAACGATACGGATCGATCTTCCTCCGGAGGGAATCAAGCTCGACGAGCTCGAGCGGTCGCTGATCGTCTCGACCCTGGTCCGGGCGGAGGGTAATATCACCCGCGCGGCCGACCTTCTCGGGATAGAACGGGGAACGCTGAGGTACAAGATGAAGAAGCACGGAATCAGCGTTCGGGAACTTAAGGAAAAACTCAAAAACGGCGAATATGAGCCCGTTTCCGTAACCGACTGATAGTCTTTGTATTTCCGGCGCATCACTCTCTGCCCCCGAAAACACCCCCCCGAACACTCGGGAAAATTCCCAAACCGGCCCCGGTTCCGGCATGCCCCTGAAGAATAAAACAGCGTCCGGATCACGATTTTTCGATGGACCCGAGCATGTCGCCTGCACGCCATAACGAACTATAAAACAATCGTTTATACGACAGCGTGGGGTCGGAGAAGCGCCCCTTCCACTCACCACACACCTCTCCCTGCCCGCCCCGGAGACAGGCACGGCACCCCGGTTGCCTTATTGGTAAGTCGCCGCAGGTTGCGGCAGAGAAGAGTCGGACGACCCCGAGGAGGTGGGAGATATGAACGGACGCTCGACAGCCCATAAATTCCTCACCGCTATTACCTTCCTCAGTGTACTGGCTGCCATGGGCTGTGAGACCTCTCCTGTTTCCCCCTCGCAGGACGACACTATGCCCGGTGTTGAGAACCCCTCGTTCGCTCGTGTTCTCACCACCTCCGAGGGATCTTCAGAACGGGATATGATACTCAGCACGTCGACCTCCGTCTCCATGGTGGTGTCTGCGGAAACGGGCGGGACGGTCACAAACGGCTATGTCAGTTTGTACTTCCCGCCCGGCGCCCTCTCCGAGGACACCGAGATCACGATCG
>JAQVGR010000072.1 GCA_028696635.1 Candidatus Krumholzibacteriia bacterium
GAGGAAGTGAAGATCCTTCTCAGCGGCGGGATCCTGCCCCCGAGCCGCAAGAAGCCGGGCAGACGGCCGACGAGCCCGCCGAGGCCCGGGGCGCCCCCGGAGGCGACGGCGGCGAGGCGGCGGCCGCGCCAGGCGCCGCGCAGGGCCCGGTCGAATCGGACACGACGCAGCCGGTTCTGGACCTGGACGATCCGGTCGACGACGGATCGGGGCCGGACGGCGAGGACGACCCCGCGGGCGCCTCGTAAGCGCACCCCCGCGCCGCGGCGCGCCCGGCGAAAGACCCGATGCGATACACACTGCACCTCGTCTCCGCTCCCCGCCGCAGCACGCTCGAACGGCGGCTCCGCGCCGCGGGGGTCGATCCGGACGGCATCGCGATCATGGCGGACAAGGCCGAGCCGGTCGTCATACGGATCTGCGGGCTCCCGGCGGCGGCGGCGAACATCCTCAAGCAGCAATTGCTCTCCATCGGCGGCGATGCGGCGGTCCACCGCGACGTGATCAGAGGCGTCCCCGAAAGCTCATGCGCTTACTGCATCGCCGACCGGCGGCGGCTCGCCGGCCTCGCCCGCGCGCTTCGCGGCCAGCCGTTCGGTCTCGGCGAGGCCGGCGAGGGGATCGAGCGGCTTCTCGAGCTTCGCGGTCGGCCGCCGGCAGCCGTCTCCCTCCCCGCGGGCCCCCTCGACCTCTCCGGCGGACCGCTGATCATGGGGATCCTCAACGTGACCCCCGACAGCTTCAGCGACGGAGGTCTGTTCCTCGACCCGTCGGCGGCGGCCGACCGCGCGGCGGAGATGGTCGCGGGGGGAGCCGCGATCATCGACGTCGGCGGCGAATCGAGCCGCCCCGGTTCGGGCGGGACCAGTCCCGAGGATGAGCTCCGGCGGGTGGCGCCGGTCCTCGAACGGATAGCTCCCACGATCGGCGTCCCCGTATCGATCGACACGCGCCATGCCTCGACGGCGCGCGAAGCCCTGCGTATCGGCGCGGCGATCGTCAACGACATCAGCGGCCTGCGGCACGATCCGGCGATGGCGGATACGGTGAGGGAGACCGGCGCGGCCGTCGTCGTCATGCACATGCTGGGAACGCCCGAGACGATGCAGCGGGATCCGCGATACGACGACGCAGCCGCCGAGATCGTCGACTGGCTCGGCGCGGCGGCCGGCCGCCTGGTCGCCCTGGGCGTCGCCGCCGACAAAATAATCGTTGACCCCGGAATCGGTTTCGGAAAAAGATCGCAGGACAATCTGGATATTCTCGATCGTATCGGAGATCTCCATACGCTCGGGTATCCGGTCTGTGTCGGGTATTCCCGTAAATCGTTCATCGGGGAGCTGACGAAACGGCGGGAACCGGCCGACCGGGTCTTCGGAGGGATGGCCGCGCTGGCCAGATGCCTCGAGGAAGGCGTCCAGATCCTGCGCGTGCACGACGTGGCGGCGACCCGCGACTTCATCGAGGTATGGCGGGCGATCGAACGCAAGGACGGCGAGCGGTGAACTCGTTCCATTTCGACCTGACCATCGACCTGCTCGACATCATCATAGTCGCGTACCTGTTCTACGTGCTGTTCATCCTGATCAAGGGCACGCGCGCGATACAGATGTTCATCGGCCTCTTCCTGCTGATCATCATCTCGTTTATCGCCCAGTGGCTCAACCTGAACGCGCTCAACTGGATCCTCAGCAGCCTGAAGACGGTCTGGGTGATCGCCTTCGTCATACTGTTCCAGCCGGAGCTGCGAAAGGCCCTCACGCAGCTCGGCCAGAACCGCATCCTGGGGATGTTCCTCAAGGTCGAATCGTCCGGCACGGTGACCGAGATCGTCAGGGCGTGCCAGCTCATCGTGCAGAAGGGGCTCGGCGCGATCATCGTCATCGAGCGGGACGTCGGCCTGAAGAACTACATCGAGACGGGCACCCGGCTCGACGCGAAAGTCACCGACGAGCTGCTCCTGACGATATTCACCCCTTCGGGCCCTCTGCACGACGGCGCCGTGATTATCGAGAAGGACCGTATCATAGCGGCCGGGTGCATTCTGCCGCTCTCGCAGAATCCGCGGATCGGCAGGGCCCTCGGCACGCGCCACCGCGCCGGCCTCGGCCTCTCCGAGGAGACCGACGCCCTGGTCATCATCATCAGCGAGGAGACCGGCTCGATCTCGCTCGCGCGCGAGGGAAAGCTCAAGCGCAAGCTCGAGCTCAACGCGCTTCGCAACGAGCTCGTCGCCATCATCGGCCTCAAGTCCGCCGAGACGGTCCCCGTCACCTGAGGCGGGGAAGCGGCGTCATCCGCCCCTCACATCATCCCGTCATCGACCGCCGCTCCCCCGCCCGGTCACGGGCTGCTCGATGAACCCGGAAGGCATCTTCCGTGCCCGCAGCCCTGCGCCGGCGCAGCACGCGTCTTAACATGATACGGCGCGGGAAGTTGACGTGAAGATCGGGGCGCGCGACGAGGGACCGCGGTTCGGCGGGGTGTGTGGACGCCGTTGCCGCGGATTGCGCGATCCCGGGCGCCCGCACGTATCCGGGCGTTGCGGGAGCGCCGCCTGCGCGCCTCTGTGTCGGATGGAAACGCCGGCCACACCGGAGCCGCGGGTCACTCCCCTCGGATCCTGCCCGCCTCGATGAGCCGCACGAGATGCTCGATCACGTCCGAGTCGAACTTGTCGGTCTGCATGCGCAGCTGCTCGATCGCCTCTTGATAGCTGAACGCCTGACGGTACGGGCGGTCGCTCGTCATCGCGTCGAAGCTGTCCGCTACGGCGACGATCCTCGCGCCGATCGATATCTCCTTGCCCTTCAGGCCGTCGGGGTATCCCCTGCCGTCGAGCCGTTCGTGGTGATGGCGGACGAGGTCGCACGCCGATTCGAGGAACTTCATGTTGCGGATGATATTGGCCCCGACCTCCGGATGGCTTCTGACGATCTTCCATTCGCCGTCGGTCAGCTCGCCCGGCTTGTTGAGGATATCCTCGTAGACCCCGAGCTTCCCGATGTCGTGCAGAGTGGCCCCGAAGCTGACCGTCTCGAGGTCCTTCCGCTCCAGCTGCATCTCCTCGGCGATCATCCGCGCGAACAACGCCACGCGGTCCGTATGGCCGCGCGTGTACGCATCCTTCGCCTCTATCGTCGAGACGAGAACCTTGATCGTCGACAGGTACGTGGACTGCAGCTCCTGATAGAGCCGCGCGTTCTCGAGGCCTGTCGCCGCCGAGCTGCAGATCGACCGAAACATCTCCAGCTCGTTCGCGCGGTACCGCTGACCGCTCACCTTGCCGCCGAAGAACACGACTCCGACGAGCGACGATTTGACGACCAGCGGATAGCAGTAATGGAAGCCCAGACCCGCCATGAAGCTCGCCTCGCGGCGAGCCTCCCCGGGCAGCGCGGAGCGGCGCAGATCCACAACTTCCTGCCCTCCGAGCAGGTGCCCGGAGAGCCCCGCGGCGCGGGAGAGCTGGAATGCCCTGAGCACGCCGTCGCGGATCCCCTTCCCTCCCGCGAAGGTCAGATACGCGTCGCCGTCGCTGCGCGCGTAGAACAGCGCGAGCGAACCGATGCCGAGCTGTCCGGCTATGGTCAGGAAGAAAACATTGACCAGGTCGTCCGGATCGCGAAGGCGGTTGAGATCCTGGCTCAGGTCGAAGAGGGTCCGCATGTCGAAGACCTTCTTCTTGAGCTCCCTGTTGACTCGCTTGAGATCCTCCTGTCCCTTGAGCACCTCGTCCTCGAGGATCTCGTTCTTCTCGCGCAGGTCGCGACGGCCGCACGCCTGAGAGAGAAAGGTGTCCACCTTGGCGAGGATCTCCTTCACCGAAAAGGGCTTTCGTATGAAATCCTGCGCCCCGAGCAGATAGGTCTCGAGCAGATCGTCGGGAATGGGATTGGCCGAAATCATGATCACCGGCACGTCGTAGTTGACGTCCCGGGCCCTGATCTCTCCGCAGACGGCGAGCCCGTTCTTGCCGGGCAGCACGACGTCGAGCACGACGAGATCCGGCTTGAAATCCTCGTACTTTCGCAGCGCGTCCTCCCCGTTGTACGCGCTCTCGGTGACGTATCCGCGGCTGCGCAGGGAGTCGGTGATGATCTCCACCACGTTCGGATCGTCGTCGACGATCAGGATGTTACCGTCCACGCCGCACCATCCTTCAGACAGCCGTCTCCGCCGCCCGGACCGACTTCGCGATTTCCTTCTCGATGATGGCGGCGAAATGGCCGACGACTTCGCGGTCGTAGCGGAGTCCGTAGTTCTCTTTGAGGGTGTCGAGAGCCTCGCGCTCCGACAGGGCGGGGCGGTTCGGACGCTCGTGGATCATCGCAGCGTAGCTCTCGACCACCGATATGATCCTCGATCCGAGCGGTATCTCCCGCCCCCGGAGCCCGCGGGGGTATCCTTCGCCGTTGAAGCGCTCCTGGTGGCTCATCACGATCTCGATCGCGTGGGCGCTGAACCTCATCCTCCTGAGCATCTCCGCGCCGTCCTCGGGATGCCGCTTGATGATGCGCCATTCATCCTTGGTCAGCTCGCGCGGACTGCGGACGATCAGATCGCTCACCTTCACCATTCCCATGTCGCGCAGCACCGTTCCGTATATGAGGTCGGTGAAGTGCTCCTCCGGATAATCCATCGCCTTGGCGACCATCCCCACGTAGCGGGACACGAACTCCGAGGTGCCCTTGAGGAGCGTATTCTCCTCGATGATCGAGATCAGCGTCTTGACTATACCGAGCGTCCGTTCGTGCTCGCGCTCGAAGAGCAGGGCGTTCTGGTAAGCGCCTCTGGCCAGATTGACGAGAACCTGCATGAACTCGAAGTCTTCCTTCTGCATTCCGCGTCCGGCGATGCGTTTGCCGAGCAGCACGATGCCGGCCAGTCCCTCGTCGTGATGGAACGGGCATAGATAGACGATGCCTCTGTCTGTGAGTTTCTTTCTCGTTGCGCTGGAGAGCGGCACGAGGTCCGTCGCCGTGACCTCGGCCGAGCTCCTGATGCTCGACTCTTCCGCCGCGGTGAGCTCGATCGGCTCGAGAGCGTCGTGCTCGATCCCTTTCGATATGAACGGCTCGAACCGGGCGCCGACCTTCTCGAAGAAAACGGCCGATTCGACGCCCCCCTGGGCGATGGACGTCAGCAGGAATATGTCGAGGAGCTTTTTCCGGTCGCGCACCGCCGTGAAATCCGTGCTGATCGAGAAGAGCGTCTTCAGTTCGAGAATCCGCCGTTTGAGACGCCGATTGAGCTCCGCGACGTCCGCCGGACCCCCGGCGCTCGTGAGCGTGATAGGCGAAACCTGATCTCCCGTCCCGGACACCGCCCGCTCGCCCATGGCGGGCCCGAAGATCTCCGATATGATCCTGTCGCCTCCCGATGGGGGAGCAGTGCGGCGATCGCCGTCGCTCTGCGCCTGCGCCTGCGCGGCGGCGAGGACCTGGTCTTCGCCCCCGGACCGTCCGATCGGATGCGGCTCGAGAGCGGGATGAACGGCCTGCAAGCCGTCGCCGGCGGCCGGATCGGCCGTTTCGGGTCCGGGCTGCTCATACGACATGGGGATTGCCCCAGCCGTCGCGAACGGACCGGCGCCGGTCTCTTCGTCGGGCGCCTCGACGCCTGGCTTCGCGTGTGCCGCACCCGACGCATCCTCCGTGTCCGCGGGAACGTCCCCGCGACCCGAGGATCCGGGCGCCGCGGCGGCGACCGGCATGGCGACGGCCTCTTCGATGGTGGAGCAGAAGACGATGGGGGTAGCATCGTCCTTGAGGAAATCGAGCACGACATCGTTGGTGACGACGAACACGACCATCCCGCCCCTGGCGTTCACGTCCTGTACGAATGCGCGCAGTATCCGCGCCACGCCGCCGCCGAGCGACTCGAGCTCCGAGAAATCAAAGACGACCCGCGTGAAACCCCGTTTGCCGCATTCCGCAACGAGCTGCTCGACTTTTGCGTTTTCGTGAAAGCCGAGCTTGCCCGAGACCCGGAAGGCCGCGGTCTCCGGCCCGCCCGCCTCGATCCGTTCGAATCTGGTCCTTGCCATCAGGATGCTCCCGGTCCGTACCCGCTACAGTTGGCTTACGACCTCTTCTTCCTGGGCGAGCCAGCGGTCCAGAACGCTTCTGAGGAACCGCCACTCGCTTCCGACCTTCTTCGCGGGGATCTTGTGCTCCTTGGCGAGTCGACACACGGTCTTCACGTGCATCTTGAGATACTCCGCCGCCTCCACGGATGTCATGACCTCGGAGGCCTCGTCATGCCCGCCGATAATGATGCTGCCGTACTCACGCTGGTGCTGCTTTACCATGACAACCTCTCAATGCGTGTGTTCCTGACGCCGGCGGCAGAGTACGCCGGCGCCGCTTCCTCACATATCTGCACGCGTCTACGCACGCGAAACGGTTTCTTCCGCATCCGGCTCTCCCTCGCCGGTCCATGACAGCGCCTCCCCCTCTTCTCCGACGAGCCCCTGGATCACGGCGTACCGCTCCAGGAGCAGGTCGACGTCGAGGACGGGATATTCGCGCTCTCCCATATGCAGCAGGCAGCGGGAGAGCGAGGCCCACCCGTCGTCGGTCACCTGCTCGACGAGGCCTTCGACCTTGTGTCCCTGCCCATTCGAGCAAATTCCGAGCCGCTTCTCCGCCACTCCGACTATGACGATATGATCTCCCTCTTCGTCGGAGGCTATCTCGTCGGCGGCGAGCTCGTCCATCGAGCAGACCGGGATCCTTTTTCCCGCCAGCTGGAGATACCGCAGCCCCCCGTCCGAATTGACCACGCCCTGCGAAAGGGGAATCACGCTCTCCACGCTCTGCTTCTGCACGGCGAACGTCCTGCCGGCCGCGTCGATCAGGTGATAATCCGTCAGAACTGTCGTGCGCGGGAAGGTGAAGCGGAAACGTTCTCCGCCCTCCCCGCCCGGCTCGACCCATAACAGGCCCCCGCGCCTGCAGAGCAGCGGCCGCACCCTCAGCAGGCCCTGGTAGTACGCCATCGCGTCGTCGCGGTCTATCTCCGAATCGCTCAGGTATGATCCTGCGTCGTCATAGAGATGAACGGTCAGCCACGTCCCCGCCGAGGATACGTCGATCTTTACGCTCACCGGGCCGCGGGAGGTGCGTTCGGCCATGGTGCAGACATCGTAGACGCAGCTCTCGAGTATGACGGCGAGGTCGGTCGCGACGGCGCAATCGAGGGAGAATTCGTCGGTGCGCATCTGCAGCTTCGCCTTCCAGTTCC
>JAQVGR010000073.1 GCA_028696635.1 Candidatus Krumholzibacteriia bacterium
TTCTCTCCGTGTTGCCGGCCGGCGCGGCGTTGATCGAGACGCGCACTCCCGACGGCCCGCTCCTCGCGCTGGCGCGCGCCGATTCGTTCACGATCGGGGGGGACCGCTTCACGATCGTCGGAGGGGTGGCCGCCGGGGCCCGGTTCCTCGCGCGTCTCGAGCGCGGGACCGATCTCTCGGTCTCCCTCGATCTGCCCGGCCCCGGGCCGGACGGCCCGTCCGGGCGGGCGATCGTCCGAGAGCTGCTCGTGCCGTATATCGACGCCGATCGCGCCGGCCGCTCAGAAGCCGCGCTCCGGGTGAGCCACGACCTCGCCGGCCTCGAGGAGCTTCGCCGGGGGATCGACCGGTGGCTCCTCGCCGCAGTGGCGATCGCCGCGATCGCCGCCGTCATCCTCGTCGCCTGGCTCTCCGCGCGGATCAGCAGGCCGCTCACCGAGCTCGCGGACAAGACGGCGCGCATCGACCTCGACCGTCTCGATGTCGACTTCGAGACCGACCGCGAAGACGAGATCGGCGCCCTCTCGCGCCTGCTCGGCGAGATGACCGGCCGCCTGCGCGCCGGGGCGTCGCGCGTCCGCGACGCCGAGCGGCGCGCGACCCTCGGCGAGATGGCCCGCCAGGTCAACCACGACATCAGAAACGGCCTCACCCCGATACGCAACGTTGTGCGCCACCTCACCGAGCTGCTTCGGGACGACCCGGGGCGCCTGCCGGAGGTATTCGGAGAACGGCGCGAAACCCTCGACTCGAGCATCGCCTACCTCGATGACCTTGCCTCGAGCTACGCCCGTCTGTATCCTCGGAGCGAGCGCGGCCCGTGCGACGCGAGCGAGTCCGCGGCGCGCGTGGTCGCCGACATGCGGGGGACGGGCGGAGTCGATATCGGCGCCGAACTGGCCGGGGACGCGGTCGTCCAGGCCGACCCGGTCGCCCTGCGGCGGATCCTCGAGAACCTCGTGCGCAACGCGATCGAGAGCATCGGGCCCGGCGCCGGGACGGTCACTCTCAAGACGGAGCGCGTCGCCGGCGAGGACGACGGAGGAATAGTGCGCATCTCGGTTTCCGACACCGGCCGCGGGATGACCGGGGAGCAGCGCGGGCGGATATTCGACGACTTCTACACGACGAAGGAGGGCGGCACGGGGCTCGGCCTCTCCATCGTGCGGCGGCTGGTGACGGATCTCGGGGGAACGATCGAGGTTGAGAGCGAGCCGGGCAGGGGAAGCAGGTTCGTCATAACCCTCCCCGCATCCGGCGGAGCGTGATGTGATGGCGCTGGTGCTGGTAGTAGACGACGTCCTGCCCCTCGCGAAGCAGTACGCGTACGACCTGGGGCGCGTCGGCGGGTACGAGACGATCGTCGCCACCGGCGGCGAGCAGGCGCTTCGCATGATCGCCGGAGAGGCGATCGACTGCGTGATCCTCGACCTCGAGATGCCGGGCGTCGACGGGTTCGAGGTCCTGCGGCGCCTGAAGGAGAAGAATGATCCGACCCCGGTGATCGTCTACACCGGCACCGGCGATTACGACCGCTGCGCCCAGGCGATACGGCTGGGGGCGTACAGCTTCATAGACAAGGCGGAGTCGATGGAGCGCGTCGCCCGCGAAGTCGCCAACGCCCTCGAGCGCTCGCGCCTCGAGCGCGAGGTGAGGACGCTGAGGCGCGGCCTGGAAACCGGATCGCCGATCGTCGGATCGAGCGCCCCGGTCCGCGAGTTGCGCGCGACGATAGAGCGCCTCGCTCCCGTCCCGAGCCCCGTGCTGATCACCGGCGAGAGCGGCTCGGGAAAGGAGCTCGTCGCGAGAGAGCTGCACCGTCTCGGCCCCGGCGATTCGAAGCCGTTCATCGCCCTCAACAGCTCGGCGATCCCCGAGCACCTCGTCGAGAGCGAGCTGTTCGGCCACGAGCGCGGCGCCTTCACCGGCGCCGACCGGACGCGCAAGGGGGCCTTCGAGCTCGCCTCCGGGGGGACGCTCTTCCTCGACGAGATCGGCGAGCTCCCCGCGGGGGCCCAGGCCAAGCTGCTGCGCGTGATCGAGGAGCGCGTCGTGACGCGCGTCGGCGGCGGGCGAACGATAGCGGTCGACGCGCGGGTCGTCGCGGCGACCAACCGCGACCTCGAGGAAGAGGTCCGCCGGAAGGGGTTTCGCAAGGACCTGCTGTTCAGGATCGACGTCCATCAGATCCGCGTCCCGCCGCTTCGCGAGCGCCGGTCGGACATCCCCGAGCTCGCCGCGCATCTCGTGAAGCGGATCTGCGGGCGGCTCGGCGTGCGGGAGAAGCGGATCGATCCCGGGACCCTCGACCTGCTCATGGCATACGACTGGAAGCGGAACAACATACGCGAGCTGCGCAACATCATCGAGCGGATGATCATCGCATCGGACGGGGACACGATCGCTCCCGATGCGGTTCCCGCCGAGATCCGGCCCGGCGCCGGCGAATCGGTCGCCGCCGGGACGGGGAGCTTCCAGGATCTCAAGGCCGAGGCGGAGCGGCGGATCATCGTCTCGGCCCTCGAGCGAACCGGCTGGCAGATCACCAGGACCGCCGCCGATCTCGGCCTGGCCGATCACGCGAGCCTGCTGAAGATCATGCGCCGGCACGACATCCGGCGGAAGTGACCGTCCCTGCCGTACCCCGCACTATCCCTGCAACTTCTTCCACCCCAACCCGTAACAGGAAGGTAGAATATTCCTCGCCGTGACGTTGTATACTGTCCGGGGAGTATGGGAACCCAGACCAGGGAGAAACGATCTATGGCCAGGCTACCAAGGAAGCGGATTCTTATCTTCGCCGCGGCGGCGGTCGTCGTCATCGCCTTCTTCGTGATCATGGCGACCAGGAAAAAGACGGACAGGATAGCCGTTCAGATCGTGACGGCCGAGAAGCAGAGGATCGTCGAGACGGTGACGGCCACCGGGAGGATCGAGCCCCGCACCAGCGTGAAGATAAGCGCCGACGTGGCGGCCAAGATCACCTTCCTCGGCGTCAAGGAGGGCGACTGGGTCGAGAACGGGGATCTTCTCGTCCGGCTCGACCAGGAGCGCTACGTGGCCGCCCTCGAGCAGGCCGAGGCGAATCTGCGATCGGTGCAGGCCAACGCCGAGCTGTCGCGCGAGACGGTCGTCAAGGCGGAGAAGGAGCTCGCCCGAATCCAGGCACTCATCGACAGGAAGCTCGAGTCGGAAGCGACGTACGATCAGGCCTACTCGACCGTGCAGATAGAGAAGGCGAGGCACCAGTCGACCCTCGAGCTGGTCGACCAGGCGAGGGCCTCGGTGAAGCAGGCGCGCGACAACCTCTCCAAGACGACGATCTATGCCCCCATGGCGGGCACGATCAGCGCGCTGAACAAGGAAGTCGGCGAGATCGCGCTCGGATCGCAGTTCCAGGAAGACGTGATCATGATCGTCTCCAACCTCGGCGAGATGGAGGCCCTGGTGAAGGTCGACGAGAACGACATAGTCAACGTGAGCCTCGGCGACAGCGCCTCGATAGAGATAGACGCCCTGCCCGATCGGGTCTTCGAGGGCGCGGTCAGGGAGATCGCGAGCAGCGCGAGCATCACCGGGATGGGCTCGACCGACCAGAAGACCGAGTTCGAGGTCAAGCTCGCGATCCTCGACCCCGTGGAAGATCTGCGCCCGGGAATGACGGCGAGCGCCGACATCGTCATCGAGACCCGCGACAGCGCCCTCTGCGTGCCGATCCAGTGCGTCACGGTGCGCACTCCGGAGCAGCTCGAGCCCGAGGACGAAAAGAAACGCAAGGGCGCAGCCCCCGGCGACGCCCGCGCAGACAGCATTTCGGAGCCGGAGTACGTCCCCGACAAGGACGGGTTCGTGACGGTCCTCTTCGTCGTCAGGGACGGGATCGCCAGGGCCGTGCAGGTCGAGACCGGCGTCCAGAGCGATACCCACATCGAGATCGTCAAGGGGCTGGCGGAAGGGGACGAGGTCGTCTCGGGAAGCTACCGCGCGATCAGCCAGACCCTCGGCAACGACACGCCGGTGCTGGCGAAGAAAGAGGAGGCCAAGAACGGCGGCTGACGAGGCGCACCAATAGGGCGGGGCGACGCAAACGTACCCCGGCAAGGCGCCGCCGCGCACGGCATGATCATGCGCTCGTTTCTGTACAGCATACGGGAATCGCTCCGGATAGCCCTCGGGGCGCTGCGCGCGGGCAAGAGACGCGCGGCGCTCACGACCCTCGGCATCGTCATCGGCATACTCGCCATCGCGACGACGATGACCGTTTCGAACGGCCTCGGGAACAACTTCAGGGAGAGCATCCAGGCGGTCGGGTCGGACATCCTCTACGTCTCGAAGATGCCCTGGATCATCACCGGCGACTACTTCAGGTACCGCAACCGCCCGAACATCAAGCTCGAGGAGGCCGAGGAGCTCGCACGCCGCCTGCCGGGATCGAAGGCGATCAACCCGTCGACATTCACATCGAGAAACGTCAAGTACCGCTCGACCGTCCTGGAGAACATCCTCGTCGTCGGGACGACGGAGAAGGAGCTCCTCGTCTCCGCCGCGGTCCCCGAGTTCGGACGCTTCTTCAACGCGACCGACGTCCACAGCCGCCGGTTCGTCTGCGTCATCGGCGCCGAGATACGCGAGGCCCTGTTCGGCGGCGCCGACCCCCTGAACAAGGAGATCAGGCTGGGAAGGCACTCGTTCCGCGTCATCGGCGTCATGGAGAAGCAGGGGGGCGCCGGGTTCTTCGGCGGCCCCAACTTCGACAGGTACATATCGGTCCCCATCACGAGCTTCACGAAGGCCTACGGGATATCGAACCGGGACATCAGCATCGCCGCCAAGGCGCCGAGCCAGGCCGAGCTGGAGAACTTCCGCTACGAGCTGATCAGCGAGATGCGCAAGATCCGGGGGCTGCGGCCCACCGAGGAGGACAACTTCTCGATCAACAGCATGGACACCCTGCTCGGAGCGTACAACAGCGTCATGGGCGTCGTGATCCTCGTCGGATTCATCATCACGAGCTTCTCGCTCTTCGTCGGCGGCATCGGGGTGATGAACATCATGCTCGTATCGGTCACCGAGCGCACGCGCGAGATCGGCATCCGCAAGGCGGTGGGCGCGCGGCGCGGGATGATCCTGACCGAGTTCATCTTCGAGTCGTGCAGCCTCTGCGCCGCCGGGGGCGCGATCGGCCTCGCCCTCTCGTATGTGGTCGCGGCCCTGATAAACAGGTTCCTGATGCCGGCGTCGGTATCGCTGCCGATAGTCCTGGCGGGGATCCTCGTGTCGTTCATCGTGGGGATCGTCTCCGGCCTGCTGCCGGCGATGCGGGCGGCCAGACTCGACCCGGTCGTGGCGCTGGCGTACGAATAGGCGGCACGCGCAATCGGGCGCCGCGGCGCCCGGGAGTCCGACATGCTCTTTCTCGAAGCGCTCAAGATGGCGCTCTCGGCGCTGAAGGCCCACAAGATGAGGTCGTTTCTGACGATGATCGGCATCATCGCGGGGGTGGCCTCGATCATCGCCGTGATGACGGGGATCTCGGTCATCCAGACCTCCATCGAGAAGGAGATCAGCGTGCTCGGGACGCAGACCTTCCAGGTGCAGAAGAACGCCGCCGCGGGGGCGATGAGCGAGGAGGAGTGGCGCAAGATCCAGGCGCGCCGGCCCATCACGACAGACCACGCCGAGGCGATCCGGGAGAAGGTCAAAAGCGCAGACATGGTCGGCTCGGAGATCTGGGGCTGGAACCACGTCGCGTCGTTCCGCGATCGCAGGACCAACCCCGACCTTGTGATCTGCGGGGGCACCCCCGAGTACGCCCCGAACAACACGCACTACGTCCAGACGGGACGGAACCTCTCCCACGAGGACGTCAGCGTCGGCCGCCAGGTCGTGCTGCTCGGGCACGGCGTCGCCGAGGAGCTCTTCCCGTGGACCGACCCGCTGCAGAGAACGATCAAGATCGACGGCCGCAAGTTCCTCGTGGTCGGCGTCCTGGAGGACAAGAGCTCCTCGATGGGCGGGCGCTACAACCAGTACGTGATCATCCCGATCACGACCTTCAAGAAGATCTACGGCACCCGCACCCCCGACGGCGAGGACCGCTCGGTCAACATCACCGTGCAGGCGCGGTCGCCCGAGCTGCTGCAGCGGGCGATCGACGAGACCAGGACCGTGATGCGGATGGAGCGGGGGCTCAGGCCCCACGAGGAGGACGATTTCACGATCTTCACCAACGACAGCAACATCAAGACGTTCAACCAGATGACCGCGGGGATCAAGACCGGCGGGTTCGCCATCGGCATCGTCGCCCTGGTCGTCGCCGGGATCGGGATCATGAACATCATGCTCGTCTCGGTGACCGAGCGCACGAGGGAGATCGGCATACGAAAGGCGCTCGGCGCGAGGCGGCGCACGATCATGCTCCAGTTCCTCATGGAGGCGATCATCCTCTGCAACATCGGCGGGATCATCGGCGTGGCGCTCGGGTTCGCGCTGGGGAACGTGATCAGCCTCGTGACAGACTTCGCCGCGCACGTGCCGGCGGAGTGGGCGGTCGTCGGGCTCGTCTTCTGCACGGCGGTCGGGCTGACATTCGGGTTCTGGCCGGCGATGCGCGCGGCCGGGCTCGACCCGATCGAGGCGCTGCACTACGAGTAGCGGGAGTCTCTCCCGCTCACGCCCCATCTATCCGATATTCATAATAATACCCATATATATCCATATATGCCTGACGAACAGCGGCGCTCTCACCGTAGCAGGATCATCTTCAGCGTCTTCGAGAATCCCCCCGCCTCCAGCCGGCAGAAGTAGACTCCGCTCGCCGCGGCTCTCCCGCGCTCGTCGATCCCGTTCCAGATCGCCGTGTGGTCGCCGGCCGGCATCTCCCCGTCGAAGAGCGTGCGCACGAGGCGCCCCGACGCATCGTAGATCCGGATGACCGCGCGGCCGGGAGCGGCGAGGCCGAATCTGATCTCGGTCGCCGGGTTGAACGGATTGGGGTAGTTCCCGCCGAGGTAGTCGGCCTGCAGCGGCGGCTCGGGGTACTCCCCGGGCTCGGGCTGCTCCGCGGGGCCGATCGAGTACCCGCTGTCGGGAGGCGAATCGAAATAGACCGCGGGGACCTGCGTCAGGGCCCTCACGAAGAAGACCGAAAAGTAGACGCCGCGCTCGGCGGTCGAATCGGCCAGGGTCGGGACGACCGCCGCATAGGCCGCCTCGCAGCAGG
>JAQVGR010000074.1 GCA_028696635.1 Candidatus Krumholzibacteriia bacterium
CTCCCCGCCGCCGGTGCCTCCCCCGAGAGCGCCTCGAGGTACTCGCCGTGCACGCGCCCGGCCTCGGGGCGCAGGGCGTCGGCGGCGCTGACCACCCGCCAGAGCGACCCCGCCATGGTCTCGTGCAAAATCCCCGGCACGAGCCGGTCGAGCGGGCCGGAGGGACGCAACGGGCGCGGCTCGAGGGGTTCGAGCGGGACCTCCGGGATTTCCGGAACGCGTGGAACCGCGCGGGGTGTCCGGAGGACCGGGGGACCTGGGATCGACGGCGGATCGGTGCGGAAGACGCCGCGGGCGCGGGCCTTGAGCGCTTCGAGCTCCGCCTTCAGGTCTCTGCGTCCATCTCCGGGCAAGATCTAACTCCTTGCTCGCTCATGCGGTACGTTGCGATTATACCCCTTCGGGGATTGGTTCACAAGCGGTCCGTTTCTTGCATTATCAAGGGCGGCCCTGTGCACCTTTTTCTTGACGCATATCCCTCCGGCGGGTATCGTACCGCGAAACAAGGAGGCCTATGAGACCGGACTACAGCAGGATAGCGGCCGCGGTTATCGCCGTGGCGATCATCGGGCTGCTCATCGGGCTCGCCGCGAGGCACGGCGCCCCGCCCCCGGGGGGCACGCTCGCCACCGCCGAAATCTCCCCCCCGCCCCCCGCCGATCCGATATCGAGCCCGCCACCCGAACCGACACCCGACGTCATAGGCGCCGTCAGAAAGAACGAGAGCTTCTACGATATCATGATCGCCGCCGGGGCCACGCCGCTGCAGGTCGCCGAGATAGCCCGCGCGGTGAAGCCAGCGTACGACTTCCGCCGCATCAGGCCCGGCCAGCAGTACGAGATCTACCGCGCCCGGGATGGCGCGATAGAGCGCATCCGCTTCTCCATAGACCAGTCGCGATACGTCGAAGTGGCCGTCGCGGACTCGGCGATAGCGGCCGAGCGGCGCGAGTACCCCTCGCGGACCGAGCTCCGCGAGGCGTCGGGGATCATCGCCAGCTCGCTCTACGCCTCGATAAGCTCCCAGGGGATCGCCGAGGAGCTGGGCAACCGGCTCGTCGACATCTTCGCCTGGGACATCGACTTCTTCACCGAAATCCGCAAGGGCGACTTCTGGCGGGTGATCTACGAGGAGCGCACCGTCCTCGACGGCCCCGCGAGGGACCGCGGCCCGCAGGTCGGCGCGATCGTGGCCGCCGAGTTCAACACGAGCGGGCGGAGCCGGCTCGCCTTCCGGTTCGAGAACGAGCAGGGGATCCCCGACTACTTCGACGAATCGGGAAAGTCCCTGCGCAAGCAGCTCCTGCGCGCCCCCCTCGAGTACGCCCGCATCAGCTCGAGTTACAGCAGGAAGCGCTACCATCCGATCCTGCACAAGTACGCCCCGCACCTGGGGATCGACTACGCCGCCCCGACGGGGACGCCGGTCATGTCGACCGGCGACGGCACGGTGATAGCCGCCTCGCGCACCGCGGCGAACGGTAACTACGTCAAGATTCGGCACGCCAACGACTACATCAGCTACTACCTCCACCTGAGCCGCTTCGGCGCGGGGATCAGGGCGGGGACGAAGGTCCGCCAGGGACAGACGATCGGGTATGTCGGGGCGACCGGGTATGCCACCGGCCCCCATCTCGATTACCGCGTGAAGAAGGGCGGACGGTTCGTCAACCCCCGCTCCCTCGAGCTCCCGCCGGCGAAGCCGGTCAGTCCCGAGCGGATGGCGGACTTCATGGCGGTATGCGAGACGATGCAGCTCGCGATGCAGCGCATCCCCGTCCGCGATCCGCACGGCGAGTACTATGCCGGCGCGGGGACGGGGCCCGCGGGGATCCCCTCCGAGCCGGGACGCGCCGAGCCGCCGATGCTTCGATGAGCGGATGCCGGCGCGACCCCGCATACTCGTCCACGCCTGCTGCGCCTCGTGCGCCAGCTACGTCCTCGAGCATCTTGCCGGCCGCTTCGATGTGACGGCTCTCTTCTACAACCCGAACATCCAGCCGGAGAGCGAGTACCGCCTGAGGCTCGGCGAGATGCCGGCGGTCTGCCGTCCGCTCGGGATCGAGCTGATCGAAGGGCATCGGGAGCCCGGAGCCTGGGAGGCCCTGATCGCCCCGGTGGCGCACCTCCCCGAGGGGGGCGAGCGGTGCCGGGTCTGCTACCGGATGCGGCTCGACGAGACGGCGCGCGCCGCGGCGCGGCTCGGGATCGCCCTGATCGCGACGACGCTCTCGGTGAGCCCGCACAAGGTCTGGCCGATGATAGTCGAGCAGGGGCGAGCCGCAGCGGCGCGGGCCGGCGTGGAGTTCCTCGAGGAGGATTTCAAGAAGCGCGGGGGGTTCGGGATAAGCTGCGAGCGCAGCCGGGAGCTGGGGCTGACGCGGCAGGATTACTGCGGGTGCCTGCCGAGCCTCGAGGAGGCGCGCCGGCGCCGATCATCCCCTCACCAGAAGGGGTAGCACCCCCCGGTCGAGGACCTCGCCGATCACCGCCGCGGCGTCGACGCCGTCCTCGTGGAGCGAGCGCACCATCTCCCCCGCCTTCTCCGCGGGAAGGGCGATCAGCAACCCCCCCGATGTCTGCGGATCGTAGAGGAGCATCTGCTCCTCGCGGCCGAGTGCCCCCTCGATCTCGAGCGACGGCGCGGCGTACTGCCGGTTCGCCTCCCCGCCCCCCGGCAGGAAGCCTCCTGCTGCCAGCTCGAGCGCCCCGGGCAGAAGCGGCAGGGCGCCGAAGTCTATCGCGAGGGTGACATCCGAGCCCTGCGCCATCTCGAGGGCGTGCCCGGCGAGGCCGAACCCGGTGACGTCGGTGCAGGCATGGGCGCCCGCCTCCTGCATCCGCCGCGCGGCCGCCGCGTTGAGCGCCGTCATCACCCCGGTGAAGAGCGACTCCCGCTCCGCGTCGAGGCTTCCCTGCTTGAGGGCCGTCGAGTAGAGGCCCGCGCCGAGCGGCTTTGTCAGCACGAGGGCGTCCCCCGGCCTCGCCCCCGCCGTGCGCACAATCCGGTCGGGATGGATCGTGCCGACCACGGAGAGGCCGTAGATCAGCTCGCTCCCCTTGAAGGTATGGCCACCGACTATCACGGCCCCCGCCTCGTTGACCTTGTCGGCCCCTCCCCGCATCAGTAGCTCGAGCGCCTCTATCGGGAGCTTTCCATGGGGGAACCCGATGATGTTCAGCGCCGAGACCGGCTCGCCCCCCATCGCGTAGATGTCGCTCAGCGCGTTGGCGGCGGCGACCTGGCCGAAGGTATACGGGTCGTCGACGATTGCGGGGAAGCAGTCGACGGTCAGGATGATCGCGAGGTCGGGGGCGAGGCGCAGCACGGCGCTGTCATCGGCCTGGTTCGTTCCCACGAGCAGCGCCGGATGGTTCTGCGGGGGCAGAGAATGAAGGACCGGCCACAACTCCGTCGGGCTGAGCTTTGACGCTCAGCCGGCGCACGAAGCCATGGCCGTCAGGCGGTACTTACCGGGCATGGCCGTCCTTTTCGCAAAAGGGCCGCGGATCACTCGGCGGAGATCGCCTCGACCGGGCAGACCTCGACGCAGGAGCCGCAGTCGGTGCAGATCTCGGGATCGATGACGTACTTCTCGTCTCCCTCGCTGATAGCCTCGACCGGGCACTCGGACGCGCAGGCGCCACAGCTGATGCAATCGTCGTTGATCTTGTGAGCCATCGTTTCCTCCGTCGAATCCGGGTTCAGGGACAGAAAAATCGTGCCTATTACATAAAAAATTCCCCGGTATCGGTCAACCGTTTTATCGCCTCATCATCCCCGGAGGGAGCGATTTTTTTTCGGGGGACCCGCCGGAGCCCCGCAGATCGACCCTCAGGGCCGACCCCGGGTCGAGCAGCCGGGCCGCCTCCCTGACCGCCCCGGCGGGGACCCCGGCCAGAAGAGCGGATTCGTCCCTCCCCCCCCGCAGAACGACGTCCTCGGCAAGGCCGAACGACTGGCCGGCGCTGTCGAGGAACCTCCGCATCAGCCGCGAGACGGCCCTGCTGCGCGCCGTGGCGATCTCCCCGTCGGCGGGGGGCTCGGCCGACAGGCGCGCGATCTCCGTGGCCAGCGCGGCTGCCGCCTCCTCCTCGTTCTCCCCCCGCGTCGTGACGGCGGCCAGCGCCACGGCGGTCCCGGGGAGCAGGCGCAGCGAGCACCCCGTCGAGTATGCAAGCCCCTCGACCTCGCGTATCTGCTGCTGCATCCGCCTGCCGAGCACCTCGCAGGCGATCTCGAGCGCGGCCGCCTCCTCGGCGGAGGGGGCGTCTATGCGCCAGGCGGCCGCCAGGGAGGCGGTCTCCCTCCCCGATTCCCCTTCGGCCGGCCCCGGCTCCCGGGATGGAAGCGGCGGGCAGGAAGGCCTGGCCCCCGCCGGGTAGGCTGAGAAGACCCTCTCGAGCAGGGCGGTCGCCTCCTCCCCGGCCAGAGGGGAGACCAGGGCGGCCACGGCCCCGGACCCCGCGTGCAGGGATGCGCGGTGCTCCTCGAGCCCCTGCGCCCCGGCGGCGGCGATCGCGCCGTCGGGGACCCCGGAAGCGCCGTACGGATGACCCGGGAAGAGGCGCCGGTAGACCTCGTCGCGAAGGACCGCCGGGGACGACCCCCGGCGGGCGGCCGACTCGCGCGCGACGGCGGGGGCCGCCGCCTCGATCTCCTCGGCGGTCGCCTCGAACGACCGGAGGAATCGCGCGAGGGCGAGAGCGGCCTCCTCTATCTTTTCGGCCGGGGCCTCGAGGGTGACGAAGGCGTGCGAGGGGCTCTCCAGGTAATCGTCCATCGGCACGTACGGGTTGTCGCTCCAGCGCAGCCGCGCCCCGAGCGCTCCGAGTTTCGAGGCCAGATCCTTCCCGCTCCTGCCGTGCTCCATGATCCCGTGCAGCAGAAGCGAGGCACCCTGCGGGGCCCCTTCGATGCAGACCTCGGGGAAGAGCAGCGTCAGGGCGGCGACCTGCGATCCGGGGCGGGAAGCCGCGGCGAGCGCCGGTCCGCCGGGGATCTCGCCGAAGTGCGCTTCGGCGCCATCCGGGGGAGGCCCGGGCGCCCCCTCCCCGGCGAAGAGCACGCCGTTGCTGCGCAGGTTTCCGAAGACCTCGCCAGTGAGCCTCTCCACGTCGCGGACCCCGACAGTGCCCGCCTCGGCGACCGCCTCGAAATGCCGCGCCCCCGCGGCGGCGATGATGTCCCCGTGCAGCATGAGGTAGTAATGATACTTCTCGCCGTCGAAGCTGTGCGAGCTGGCGAAGGCGGTTCTCTCCGCGGCGAGCCTCTCGGGGGAGGGGGCCCAGCCGGCCAGGGCCGCCACGGCGGCGGCCATCGCCGAGGGATCTCCCGATCCCCGGTCCTGCTCGAAGACCAGGCGCAGGGCGCTGAACGAGCGGTAGACCTCGAGGGAAGCGGACGGCGGGGCGAGCCCCGCCTCGCGCGCCGCGGCGGCGAGCGGAGACCCCTCCGCGACGATCAGGGAGGGGAGCAGCAGCGCGGCCGGAAAGAGGCGCTCGTCGAAGGCGGGCATGCGCACGAGCAGCTCGAGACGGTGCGGCCTGTCCCCGGCGGGGCGGACGGCGATCTCGCCGCTCCATCGCGGCTCGAGCACGGACCGGTCCCGATCCGCCGGCGCCGCGCGCCGTTCCCCGGGGACGCTGAAATAATCCGAGATCCAACCGAGCGCCGCCCCGCCGTCGAATTCCCCCATCAGCAGGATACGCATACGGTCGGGCCGGTAGCGCGAGCGGTGGTACGCAGCGATCTCGGCGCGGGAGACGGCGGCGATCGTCGCCGGGTACCCGAGCACCGGCTCTGCCAGAGGCGATCCGCGGAAGAGGCGCCGGTCGGCCTCGCGCTCGCGCGCGGCCTCCGGAGCTGAGAGGGTATGCGCGATCTCCTCGAGGACGACGCCGCGCTCCTTCTCTATCTCCTCGAGGGGGAAGATCGGGTGCAGGAGCATCTGCGAGAGGATCTCGAGAGACTCCTCGAGCAGGTCGGCGCGTGCGAGCAGGAAGTATACGGTCGACTCCTTGCGGGTGAAGGCGTTGAGGAAGACCCCGTTGTCGTCGGTCCACCTGCCGATCTGCTCGCGGCTCAGGCGCTCCGAGCCGTCGAAGAGCAGGTGCTCGAGCATGTGGGTCACCCCGCGCGTCTCGGGGCTCTCCCACGCCGAGCCGGCCTCGACGACGACGGCGACGAGCACGGCCCCCGACCCGGAACGGGGCTCGAGGATCACCTCCGGAGCGCCGGTCCGGCCGGCCTGCGCCGCGGGGAGCGGGGAGGAAAGACCGGCGAGCGCCGCGCAGGCGGCGAAGAACGTCCGGACCGTCCTGGCGGTCGATGCGGCATCTATCACTGGAAACCTCCCGGGAGAGTCAGAGCAGATCGATCGCCCGGCCCTCGATAGCCTCGGCCGCCGCGCCGACGGCCTCGGTGAGGGTCGGGTGGGGAAAGATCGCCTCGGCGAGCTGGTGAGCGCTCATTCCCCGCTGCACGGCGAGGATACCCGCGCCGAGGAGCTCGGTCGCCTGCGGTCCGATCACGTGAAGGCCGAGCAGACGGCCTCCGTCTTTCGCGGCGACCCACTTGACGAACCCGTCCTCCTCGCGCAGCCCCTTCGCCTTTCCGTTGGCCGCGAACGGGAAGCGGCCCGTGGCGACCTCGATCCCCCGCTCGCGCGCCTCCTGCTCGGTGAGCCCGACGCGCGCGATCTCGGGAAGGGTGTAGATGGTCACCGGCACGGCCGAGTAGTCGACCGTCCGGTCGCCGCCGAGGGCGTTCTCGGCGGCGACGATCCCCTCGCGCGTCGCCACGTGCGCGAGCAGCCACCCGCCGATCACGTCGCCGGCCGCGTAGATCCCGCCGGCGCCCGTGCGCATGCGCTCGTCGACGACGATCCCCGCGCCGGTCGACTTTACCCCCGCCTCCTCGAGGCCGATCCCCGCCGTGTTCGGCCGGCGGCCGACCGAGACCAGGGCGAGCTCCGCCTCGACCGTCCCGCCCCCCTCCAGCGCCGCTTCGATCCCCCGGGGGGTTCTCCCGATCGAGGAGACCTTCGCGCCGAGACGCAGCGCGATCCCCTTCTTCTTCAGGAAGGCCTGGAGGAACCGCACCACGTGAAGATCCTCGGCAGCGATCAGCGTCGGCAGCATCTCGACGATCGTCACCTTCGTGCCGAACGCGTTGAAGATCGATGCGAACTCGCAGCCGATCACCCCGCCGCCGAT
>JAQVGR010000075.1 GCA_028696635.1 Candidatus Krumholzibacteriia bacterium
CCGCACCAAGCAGCGGGCCGGAAGGACGAGCTCAACGGCCTGCGGAGGCCGAACAACCGATGGACCGGAGCCGCCGACAGGCTCCACAGAGATGTACCGGGAGGTGCATGATGAACAACAAGGGTTTCACCCTTATCGAGCTGATGATCGTCGTGGTCATCATCGGTATCCTGGCCGCGATCGCGATCCCGAACTTCATCAATATGCAGGCGAGGGCGAAGGAAGCCTCCGTGAAGTCGAACTGCCACACCGTGCAGCTCGCCGCTGAGGACTTCGCCGTCCAGGCCGACGGCGTCTACGCCGCCACTACGGCCGAGGCGAACCCGAACACCGGCGTCACCATCATCGGCATGCTGCCGGGCGGCGTCAACCTCGAGAACCCGTTCACCAAGCTCGCGACCGAGCCGATCGACGGCGTCGCCGCGACCGCCGGGCAGACCGGGTACGTTCCCATCGCGCTGAACGGCGTGAACATCGGCTACTCGATCACGGGCTGCGGCAAGGAAGCCGGCTCGACGATCATCACGCTGACGAGCGGTCAGTAGGATACGATCTGATCGGTTGATCACGGGGCGGCTCCGAAAGGGCCGCCCCTTTTTTATCCCCGTTCGAACGGTACGGATTCTGCAATATACCCCGGAGGATGCGGTTTTACGGGCTCCGGAGCCGGTATTCGTTCGCCGGTGACTGTTTTCTGGCCACAGGACGTGAAGAAGGCCGGCCTGGCGGCCGGCTGTTTGGGGGCATCGGATGGAAGCACTCAGGGTAGACGATGTGCGCAAGTCTTTCAGAGGCGACCTGTCGCTTCGAAGGCGGGAGGTCCTCCGCGGGGTCAGCCTCTGGGCGGAGGCGGGGGAGATCCTCGGATTCCTCGGTCCGAACGGGGCGGGGAAGACGACGACGATAAAGATCATCCTCGGGTTGCTTCGCCCCGACTCAGGGTCGGCGACGATATTCGGAGCCCCCGCCGGAGGACGCGATGCCGCGCGGAGGATCGGGTACCTTCCCGAGACGCCTTACTTCCACCCTCACCTTTCGCTTCGCGAGTTCCTCGAGTTCTGCGGCGTCCTCAGCGGCCTTTCGGGCGCCGGCTTGCGCGGGCGCATCGGGGAAACGATCGATCTCGTCGGTCTGGGGCCTCACGCCGGCCGTCGTCTCAGGGGGTTCTCCAAGGGGATGCTCCAGCGGGCCGGTCTGGCCCAGGCGATCCTGCACGACCCCGACCTGCTCGTGCTCGACGAGCCGTTCTCCGGCCTCGACCCGCTCGGACGCAAAACGGTACGAGATATCCTCGTCGACCTGAAGGGGCGTGGCAGGACGATCTTCTTCTCCTCCCACATCCTCCCCGACATGGAGGCGCTCTGCGACCGCACGGCGATCATCCGCGAGGGAACGGTGACACGCTCGGTCACGCTCGACGAGATATACCGGCTCGGGGAGGGCCGCGTCGAGGTGACGGCGCGAGGCTGCGCCCCCGGGACGGCGCACGACCTGGCCGACTACGTCGAGTCCGCCCAGTGCAGCGGTGGAGAGACCTTCCTGCTCGTACGCCGCCAGGAGTTCGTGCGCACGGTGATACAGCACCTCTACAGGTCCGGGGCCGAGGTTCTCGAGGTGACGAACCATCATCCGTCGCTCGAGGAGGTCTTTCTCGACGAGTTCGCGATCCGGCCGTCGCCCGGCGGAACGGACCCGGCCAAGAGCCGCGCGGTCGGCGCCGGGGCGGAAGGGAGGGCGTCATGAGAGCGATCGCCGCGGTCGCCCGCAGCACCTTCCGCGAGACGATCAGGGAGAAGCTGCTCTTTCTGGTCGCCGCCTACGGGCTCGTGCTCATGGTGAGCACCTGGATACTCTCTCCGCTCTCCGTCGGCGCGGCGCGCGACAAGATCGTCGTCGACGTGGGGCTGGCGGGCATTTCGCTCTTCGGGGTGCTCACGGCGATCATGATAGGCGGGGCCCTGGTCCACAAGGAGATCGACAAGAAGGCGGTCTACCTGGTCCTCACCCGGCCCGTTTCGCGGGGAGAGTACCTCGTCGGCAAGTTCGCCGGGATCATGGGGGCGATCGGATCGCTCGTCGGCCTGATGGCGGTCCTGCTCGTGCTGATCATGCTCGCAGGCAGAGTCGAGATCACGCGCGTCCTCTTCGCGGCGGTCGCGCTCTCGCTCGTCGAGATCGCCGTGATCGCAGCGGTCGTCGTCTTCTTCAGCACCTTCACCACGCCGATACTCACCTCGTTCTTCACGATCGGGGTCTTTATCGCGGGGAGCCTCGGGTCGGACCTTCGCGCCTTCGCGCAGAAGTTCGGAGGCGCGGCGATGCAGCGAACCATGGACGCGATGTATTTCGCCCTGCCGAACCTCACCGTGTTCAATCTCAGGAGCGAGGCGGTGCACGGTCTGCGGCTGACGGCGTTCGAGTTCTTCGCGGCCGTCCTCTACGGGACCGTCTACGCGGGCGCGATGCTCTACTTCGCCTGGCTCGTATTGCGCAGGAGGGAGTTCGCATGAGCCGCCCCGCGAGGATCGGTATCGCCTGCGTCGCGCTGGCCGCTCTGGCCGGCTCGGCGCGGCTGATCGAGCCGGTCGCCGCGGCGAAGGCGACCGTCGGAATCGCCTATTTGCCGACGAGCGAGTGCGCGAGGATGGCCGCGCTGGGGTACCGCGAGCTCGCAGCCGACCTCTACTGGTTCAAGGCGGTCCAGTACTACGGGGGATACCGGCTCGATCAGAACGACATCGAACTCTTCTCGCATCTGGCCGATCTGATCACCGATCTCGACCCGCAGTTCACCGGCGCATACCGGCTCAGCGCGATCGTCATCACCGAGGACATCGGGAACTTCCCCGAAGCGAAGCGATTGATGGAGAAGGGGCTGCTGAACAACCCTGACGACTACTGGCTCACCTTCGAGATGGGGTTCCTCCATTACCTCGGCGGGCGAGATTACGCCGAGGCGGAGAAGTACTTCCGGGTGGCCGCCTCTCTTCCGAACAACGACGGAAGCCGCGCTGCGCGCTTCGCGGCGGACGCCGCCTCCAAGGGAGGGAACATCGAGGCGAGCATCGTCCTCTGGCGCGAGCTCGCCGAGAGCTCGGACAACCAGTACCTGCGCGAGCTCGCCGAACGGTACATACGAAGGCTCGAGGAGCAGCGCGCGGCCGGCGGAGGGGGAGCATGAGCTGGATAACTGCGATGCCGGCCTTCGTCTTCGGTCTTGCGGCGGGAAGCTTCCTCAACGTCGTGATCTACCGCCTCCCGCTGGGGAGGTCGGTGGTGCGCCCCCGCTCCGCCTGCCCCGCCTGCGGCCGGACCCTGCGCTGGTTCGAGAACGTGCCGGTGCTGAGCTTCGTCCTGCTGCGCGGGCGGTGCCGCTCGTGCGGCGCGGCGATATCGCCGCGCTACCCCGTCGTCGAGCTGCTCGGCGGATTCTTCGCGCTCCTCGCCCTGTGGATCCGCGGCGGGGATCCGGTCGGCGCGGCCTTCGTCTATACCTTTCTCATGGCGCTGCTCGCCGTGGCGATGATCGACTGGGACCATAGGATCATTCCCGACGAGATCTCACTCCCGCTGCTCGCCGCGGGGCTCGCCTGGTCGCTGGTGAACCCCGCTCTCGGCCCGCTCTCGTCGGTCGCAGGGGCGCTTGCGGGGGGCGGATCGCTCTGGCTGGTCGGCGCGGCGTACCGGCGCCTGCGCGGGGTGGAGGGGATGGGCGGGGGTGACGTGAAGCTGATGGCGATGATCGGCGCGTGGCTCGGACTCGGCCTCGTGCTTCCCGTGATCGTCCTTGCGTCGTTCTTCGGATCGCTCTACGGCGTTTCCCTCATGAGGCGGGGGGGAGACGGGCGCACGGAGGTCGCCTTCGGATCGTTCCTCGCACCCGCCGCGGGTGTCTGCCTCGTCTGCGGACAGGCGATCCTCGGATGGTATCTGGGCAGGTTCGGGATCTAGCGGGCGAATTGCACAGCGCGACGCGCAATGCGGCTGTCCGTGACGGCCGGGGGGCTCAGGAGGCAAGACAAGTCATTACAAGGTATCAGGTTGCACAGGGCGCAGCGGGAAGCGACTTGGCATAAATGTTGCGTTAAAGGGGTCCCGAGGAAGAAATCCGATCGTTTCAGGATCGAATCGGACGCCCCTCCGGGGGCGCCGGCGGGGATGACGGGCGGTAGCCCGGATACCCCCATTCGGTGAGGAATTCAAAAGGCTGGTGCGAGAATGATCTCTATTCCATTTCTCAGGAAACAGTCCTCGACCGTGGCCCTCGACATCGGATCGAGCCTGATCAAGATGATCGAGATCGATCACTCGGGCAATGCGCCGAAGATCGTCCATTTCGGCTGCGCGCACCTGCTCCCCGAGGCGATCGTCGAGGGTGAGATCATGGACCGCGGGCTTGTCATCGACGGGATCCGCGAGTGCGTGCAGCAGTCCGGCATCGCCACGGACCGGGTCGTCTCCGCCGTGTCGGGCCGCGCGGTCATAGTGAAGAAGATCGTCATGGACAGGATGGCCGCGGAGGACGCGCAGGAGGCGATCTTCTGGGAGGCCGAGCAGCACGTCCCCTTCGATATCGACGACGTCTGCCTCGATTTCCAGATCCTCAGGGACGACGTCGGGGCGAACCAGATGGAGGTCCTGCTCGTCGCCGCCAAGAAGGACATGGTCAACATGCACGCCAGCCTGATCAGGGACGCGGGACTCGAGCCCGTCATCGTAGACGTCGACTCGTTCGCCGTTCAGAACTGCTACGAGGCGGCGAAGGCGCGCTCGGACGGCCGGCGCGGCAGAGAGGACGAACGGGGGCAGGAAGATCCGGTGGTCGGCCTGATCAACATCGGAAGCGACGTGACCAACATCAACATCATACAGGGAGACCGTCCGCACTTCACCAGAGACATCAGCGTCGGTGCGACGCAGTTCATCGAAGCGCTGCAGAAGAACATGACGGTGGACTACGAAGAGGCCCGCAGGATCATATCGGGCCAGGTGGGCGAGCACGACCAGGTGAAGATCCGCGAGATCGTCAGACGCGCCAGCGGGGACCTGTCCCTCGGGATCGAGCGGAGCATGTCGTTCCTCAAGGCCGCCGGCGACGCCGACGAGATCGGCGAGATAGTACTCAGCGGCGGCGGCGCCCACATCCCGTTTCTCAAGGATATCCTGGCTGAGAAGCACGGAATCAAGATCTCCGTGCACAATCCCCTCGACGGAATCGAGTGGGATGATGGCGTATTCGGCGAGTACGGCGACGACCTCGACGGTCTCGCTCCGCTGCTGACCGTCGGGATCGGGCTCGCTCTGAGAAAGGCGGGGAAGTAATGATTCGGATCAATCTCCTTCCAGCGGAAGACAGGGCGAAGAAGCGGGAGATCCGGCTCCCCGAAATGGGCACCGTGTGGCTCGTCATCGCCGTTGTCGGCTTCTTCGCCGCGATCGCGACGATCGGCTCCGTCCAGAGACACAAGGTCAGGGTGCTGGAGTCGAAGATCGAGGCGGCCAGAGAGGAGTCCCGGCAGCTCGCCCCGCAGCTGGCCAAGATAAAGCAGATAACGAAGGAGCGCGAGGAGGTCAACCGCAGGCTGGCCCTGATCGCCTCCCTCGACCGGAACCGGTATTTCAGAGTGCAGCTGCTCAACGACATCAGCTTCAAGATCCCGGCGAACTGCTGGCTGACGGATATTTCCGAGCAGTCGCCGAACAACTTCAATCTCGACGGCATCGCGTTCTCGAACTACACGGTCGCCGACATGATGATGAACCTCGAGGGCTCGCCGCTCGTCACGAGCGTCGACCTGCGGGTGGCCGAGAAGGGCGAGATCAAAGAGCGTGAAGTGATGAAGTTCAGCCTGAGCGCGAACGTCATGCCCCAGTAGGGAAGAGAGGTCATGGAATGGACTTCAAGGATCCGCATGTACAGAAAACGATCGTCGTGGCGGTGCTGCTCGTCATGATCGGTTACGTGTACTTCTTCACCTCGTTCATGCCGTTCTTCTTTCACCCGATGAGGGCGAAGATCACCACGCTCGGGTCGGAATACGACAAGATGAGCGCGGAGCTCGAGAAGGCGCGCAAAATGGTGAACGACCTTGCACGGCTCGAAGAGGAGTACAACCGGCTCCATGACAAGTGGGTCGCCGCGCAGAGCCTCCTGCCGCTGGAGAAGGAAGTGGCCGAGCTCCTGCGCCAGGTGACGCGCGCGGGACACCAGTCGGGGATCGAGTTCGAGCTGTTCGAACCGCAGCCGACCGTCCAGAAGGAGTTCGTCACGGAGAATCCCGTTCACATCAAGGTACGGGGCGGCTATCACGAACTGGGCATCTTCCTTTCGAAGGTGGCCAACCTCGGCCGGATAGTCAATGTCTCGGGTCTCAAGATAACGCCGTACAAGGCGAAGACGGACGATCCCGCCGCCTCGTCGATCCTCGCGGAGCTGACGATGACGGCCTACACACTCGTGGAAGGTGGTGAGGTCAGCGATGAAAGCGCCTCGACCGATTCGTAAGACGGCCTGGAAGGCCATCTGGGCCCTCGCAGCCGTCGCGCTGCTCCTCGGAGTCCTGCCGCCTCCCGCGACGCGGGCGGACGAGACAGAAGAGGAAAACAAGAATCTGCGCGATAAGCGGTATTTCTACCAGGCCTTCAACCGGAGGGACCCGTTCCAGAGCCTGATCGCGGGCGAGTTCGAGCAGACCGAATTCGATCTGGTCGACGTCAACGCAGTCCGGCTTGTCGGAGTCCTCACGGGAGGGATGGAGCGGTACGCGATGCTCGAGGACAAGAACGGCTTTGCCTACATCGTCAAGGCGGGGGATCCGGTCCGCAACGGCAACGTCGTCTCCATCGGGGAACGCACGCTCGTCGCGAGGATATCGATGTTCGGGCAGACCAACAGCATAACCCTTCATCTCGAGGGCGAAGACAGAACCAAAGGAGATTCGTGATGAGTATCCGCAGAACCGCCCTGGCAGTCCTCGCGTGCCTCGTCCTGCCCTGGTCAGGCATGGCCTCCATAGCCGAGATCAACGGCGTGAAGGTCGTGCCCGCTGACGACGCGGTCAGGATCGAGATCAGCAAGGTCGGGGACATCCAGTTCAAGGCCTTCACGATGAGCGATCCGGACAGGCTCGTGATCGACTGCGTCGGAGCGAAGTACGATGTCAGGACGGT
>JAQVGR010000076.1 GCA_028696635.1 Candidatus Krumholzibacteriia bacterium
CGAGACCGACGAGATGGGATTCCTGTTCTGGCAGCTGGGGATGGAATGAGACGCCTTGACAGGATCGCAAATCGGGATACAATACCTAATGGAACGCCGGGACAGCCGGGGATATTGAGTAGCTGTCGAGCCCCGCTGTGAGAGCGGAGGCGTAAAGTCCGGGCCCTGGGCATCTCGCGTTCCGGACACTTTCACATCTCTGAGACGCCACGGATTCTCGTTCTTTCCGGGAAGCCGTGGCGTTTTTTAATGCGGCGATATCGCCGGCGGCGGGCGGCGCGCGAGGGCCTCGAGCAGCTCGATCTCGGCGGCGATCCGATCGTCCCACGACATGAAATGCCCTGCGGCGAACCGCGCCGCGCCGCGGCCGAGCTCCCCGCGAAGCCGTTCGTCCCCCGCCAGCCGTTCGAGCGCCCGCGCCAGGCCGTCGATATCGCCGTACGGGACGAGCAGGCCCGTTTCGCCTTCGCGAACCGTCTCGGCGGTTCCCGCCGCGTCGAAAGCCGCTACGGGAAGACCGCAGATCATCGCCTCGCAGGGGGGCATCGACATGTTCGTCAGGTCGCTCGTGGCTGCGAAGATATCGCACGACTTGAGCAGGAGGGGGATGCGTTCGTAGGGGAGCGCGCCGAGAAAGTAGGTGTCCCCCCCGATCCCCAGGCGGCGGGCCAGCGCCTCGAGCCGGGGGCGCTCCGGACCGTCCCCCCCGATGACCACGGCGATCCGGTCCCTCGCGGGCGCCCCGATACGGGCGGCCGCCTCGAGAATGTGCTCGATCCGCTTGATAGGGACCAGGCGCGAGACGGTGCAGATCAGGACGCGTTCCGCGGGGAGCCCGAATGCGAGCCGCTGCGCCGCTCGATCGACGGGGAGAGCCGCCCACGACATCTCCATCCCGTTCGGCAGGAACGAGATCTTCTCGGGCGGAACGCCGTTCGCGGCAAGGGCCCGGTCCCCCATCGTGCCGTCGTTGAGGACGATGTACCGGTCGACCGGATGCCGCAGCGCCCGCTGCTGGTCGAAGTTCAGCCACCACCGGTGCCCCCTGGGTAGATCGCTCCGGCCGAGGAACATCACGCCGAACAGCTTGACCGCCGAGGGGATGCCGAGCTCGCGGGCGACGAGCGAGACCGGCTCTATCGAGTAGTGCGAGAAGCCCAGCAGCAGGTCGGGGGCCGACTCGCGGGCGAGAGCGCGCAGCCGTTCCCTGACGGCGCCGGTATAGATATACGGCAGAAGGAGCCGGCGGGCTTTCTTCGGCAGGGCGCCCGTGCGCCGGAATATGTTCGGATAGGAGTGATAGACGAGCCCCGGTCCGCCGCGCCCCGAGATCCCGCCGGCCGGCTCGGGGATCAACTGGTGGACCGTGACGCCGCGCTCGCCGAGGGCGCGCATGAAGATGAGCTCGTCGGGTACGCCGCCCCCCTCGCCGAGCGACCAGACGTCCTCCCAGATCGAGAGGACGAGCATTCTGCGCAGTCCGCCTGCCACGTTCAATCCCGCTCCGGCGCCCGGACCCTGTTGCGGAGCAGGCCGATCCGTTCGATCTCCACCTCGACGACGTCGCCGTCCCCGAGGAAGACCTGCGGATCTCGGTAGAGCCCTACCCCGGCCGGGGTGCCGGTCGCGATGATGTCTCCGGGCATCAGCGTCATCGCCGAGGAGATGAACGAGACGATCCGTTCGACGCCGAAGATCATGTCGGCGGTGGTGCTCTCCTGCACCACCGCCCCGTTGAGCCGCTGGACGATCCGCAGCCCCGCGTTGTCGCCGATCTCGTCGGGGGTGACCAGGCAGGGGCCGCAGGGGGCGAAGGTATCGAAGCTCTTCCCGCGGAACCACTGCTTGTCTCCGCGCTGTATGCGTCGCGCGCTCACGTCGTTGAAGGCGGCGAATCCCGCGATGTAGCCGCGGGCCTCGTCTTCGGGGATCATCGTGCCTTCCCGGCCGACGATCACGGCCAGCTCGGCCTCCGCGTCGACCTGCTCGACCCCGGGGCGGATCACGATATCGTCATACGGGCCGGTGAGCGCCGTCGGCGCCTTGGCGAAGATGATCGGGTGGTCGGGGGGCTCGCGCCCCTGCTCGCGGGCGTGCCCCGCGTAGTTGAGGCCGAGACAGACGATCTTGCCCGGCCTGAGAACCGGAGGGTAGAGCTCGAGGGAGGAGGCGGGGAGAAAGTGCGCGCGATCGATCTCCGCGGCGTTGTCGACGATGTTGCGTATCTGCTGGAGGATCCCCCGGCAGAGGATCGAGTCGACGGTATCGGGGAGAAACGGCGCCGCCGCAGCGAGGTCGAGGACCCGGTCGCCGATCAGGGCGCCGGCCCGCGGGCCGGCCTGTTTGAAGTTGACGAGCTTCATCCCCGATCCATCTCCCGGGCGCGCCGTATCAGCCGCCCGCGGCGGCCTTCATCCGCTCGAGGAATACCTCGGGCTCGACGAATCCGGTCACCCGTGATTCCCTGCGCTCGACGCCGGCGGGGTCGATGAACACGATCGTCGGCACGCCGCGCACGTCGTATTCGCTCTTGAGCGCGCGCTGCTCATCGGCGATCGTCGTGAGGTCGACCTTGAGCCGGACGAATCCCTCCGCGTATTCGATGACCCGCTCGTCGGTGAACGTCCTGTGCTCGAGCTCGCGGCAGGGGATGCACCAGTCGGCGGAGAAGTCGATGATCGCCGGTTTCCCCTTCGCGGTCGCCGCGGAAAGCGCCTCGCGCGTGAACGGCACCCACTCGATCTGGGCCCGCCCGCCTCCCTTCACGAAGGGGCCGCCGGGGATCGTGAGGATGAAGGCGCCGACGGCGATCCAGGCGGCGCCGACGATCGTGCGCAGGACGGCGAACCCCCTGCCCGTCTGCGGGGTGCGGTCGAGCCAGCCGAGGACGAGGCTCGCCACGAGGGCGGTCAGGCCGTACCCGATGTAGGTCAACCGCTCGCCGATGATGTGGCGGGCGAAGTAGATCGCCATCATGATCAGGATGAACCCGAAGATCTTGCGGACCCAGATCATCCAGTGCCCCGACCGGGGGAGCTTCGAGATCGAGCCCGAGACGGTGCCGAGCACGATGAACGGCGCCCCCATCCCCCAGGCGAGGGTGAAGAAGAGGAGGAATCCGAGCAGCGGCCGTCCCATCTCGCCGACATAGGTGAGCAGGCCGAGCACGAACGGCCCGATGCACGGCGCGGCGACGATCCCCACGGTGAGCCCCATCATCACGGCGCCCCCGTACCCCTGCTTCGCCCGGCCCGTGCGCCGGGTGAGGAACGCCGGCATGCGGAACTCCCAGAGACCGAACATCGAGGCGGCCAGCCCGAGCAGGACGGCCGCAATGAAGAGGATCACCAGCGGGTTCTGCAGGGCCGATCCGAAGAGGCCTCCCGTCATGGCGGCGACCGTGCCGAGGACGCTGTACGTGATCGACATCCCGAGGACATAGAGGAGGGCCAGCACGATCGTGCGTCCGCCCCTCCCGCCCGCCTGGCCGCCGAAGTAGCTCACCGTGATAGGGATCAGCGGATAGACGCACGGCGTCAGATTGAGCGCCAGCCCGCCGAGGAAAACGAAGATGAATGTCAGCAGGAGCCCGCGATTCTCGATCATCCCGGAGAACGAGCCGTCGCTCCCGCCGGCGGGTCCGCCCCGGCTCTTTGCGCCGCCGGCGAAGAGCGGCTCCGAGAAGATGTCCTCGCGGTTCGGCTCGGCGGTTTCCCCGAGCGTGCCGACGCGGATCGTGATCGACGCCCCCGCGCTCGCCGGCTCGAGGCAGGTGAGGTTGTTGCACCCCTGGTAGCGCAGGACGGCGCGGATCTCGTACTCGCCGGGGGCGGCGTCGCGGGCGACCCGCACCGCCGCGCCGAACACGACGGAGCCGTGATAGAGCGCCATCTCTCCCTCGCTGATCTCGAGTTTCATCAGCTCGGGGGGAGGGTAGAGGATGCCCTCGACGGCTATCCCCTCGGGGGCTATCACCTCGAGCACGGTCGGTATGAGGTACGAGTCGAGCGGCTCGTGAGCGTTTATATGCCAGCCGTCGCGCACGGAGGCGGTGACGGCGATGTGACCGCGCGATCCGGGGTGGAAGATGGAGAGCGAGGCGGCGGCGGTTGTCGAGACGAGGTTCCCCGATCCGGTCGGATCGAACTGCGCCGACGCCGAATGCGGGACGGCGGTCAGCGCGAGCGCCGCGGCGGCTATCGCGACGGCGGAGCGCAGCGATGCCGCGAGCCGGGCGGCCGAATGGAGTCTGCTCATCATGCTGTCGTGTCCTTTCACCGTTTCAGTCGAAGTACCTGAAAATATACAGGCCTCCCGAGCCGCTCGCCAGATAAACGAACCGCCCGTCGTCGAAGACGCCGCGCGCATCGTCCACGGAGGGATGATGCGCAGCGATGACCGGCGCGCGCGGATCGGAGAAGTCCACCGCGGCGATCCCGTTGATCTGGGAGGCGACGAAGAGGGTCGAGCCCCGCGCGTGCACCTCCCGGGCGATCGCGCCCACCCGGACCGAGCCGAGCATGACGGGCGCGGCGGGATCGGAGACGTCGACGGCGGCGACTCCGTTCCCCCCCTCGGCGATATAGAGGGTCCGTCCCGATATGCAGGCGTCGCAACACCATCCGGGGGTGTCCAGGCGCGAGAGCGGCGCGGGGCGCCCGGCGGGGCCGAGGGAGAAGATCCTGATCCCCTCGAAGCCGTCGCAGAGGTAGAGCCGCTCGCCGTCCGTGTCGAGCCCGCGCACCTCGGAGAACCGCTCGCGCCAGACGAGGCGCGGCCGCGAGGGATCGGCGAAATCGACGATCTCGGCGCCTCCCAGGCCGCCGGCGAAGCAGGCGAGCGTTCCGGTCGTGGCGACGGCGGAGAGGTAGAAGGGAGACTTTACGGAACCGATCTCCCGGGGCTCTCCGGCGGGATCGAGACGGTAGTACCGCGAGCCGCCGCGGCCGCAGGCGGCGACGAGGATATCGCCCGCGATCGTCATGTCGCGCGCGTCGGCGATCGGGAGCCGGCCCGTCCATGCGACCGAGCCGGCGGAGTCGATGCGTCCGATCCGCAGGCCGCCCCGTCCGTTGGCGAGGTAGACCCGCCCGTCACGGACGAAGACCTCGATGGCGAATCCGCTGGTCTCCACGGATCCGGCAGGCTCGGACGAGTCGCGCGAGAGATCGAAGAGGTGAAACCCGTCCTCGGGACCGAAGAAAACGCATTTGTTCGCGCTCGCCTCTATCGAGAGGCCGGGGAAGCGCCTTTTTCCCCATGCTCCGCCGGCCGGGAAGATCGCGCGCCGGAGGGAGATCAGGACGTCACGAAAGGCGTTGCCGGAGGGATCGTCCTGCCCGCCCGCGCCGCTGAAAGGGATGAGCAGACCGTCCCGCCTCAGGGCGAGGCCGCGGCGGCCGTCGTAAGCCGCATCGGAGATATCCGTCTCGGGAACCGCGGGGAGCGGGAGCGGATGCGACGGATCGGATGCGTCGAACCGGCGGATCGTGCCGTCGCCGCCGACAACGAGAAGCGCGCTGCCGGCGAAGAGGCATCGCCTGACCGCCGACGGCAGGACGATCGACGAGGCGCGCCCGAGCGCGCCGTCGTCCGCGACGGCATAGAGCTCGACGGAATCCCCCGCGCTGACGGCGAAGACCGCCCCCGACGCGGCGCAGCGGGCGCCGATCCTTCCCGGGCCCGTCGAGTCGGACAACGACGGGCGCAGGGGATCGGCTATGTCGAAGAGCAGCAGGCCGCCGGCATCGTCGGCGAGCAGGAGCCATCGGCCGGACGCCGCGCATGAATTGGCCTTCGGGCTCCGGCGGGCGAGAACGGCGGACGGCGCGGACAGGTCGGCGAGGTCTATCGCCACCAGTCCCGCCCCCCGGGCCGCCGCCCAGGCGGCCCTTCCCGCCGCGGCTACCTCCATCGGCTCGCCGTCGAGCTGCAGCACGAAGCCGTCTTCCGGCTCGAAACCGTCCGGAACCACCAGGACGGCGCCCCCCGAGGCGAGCAGGACGCCGCCGTCGAAGAAGGCCGCGCCGCGGGCCGGGCCCTGCAGGAGCGAGCGCGAGACGAGCTCGAGTCGCGCCGCGCTGCACCCCGATACCGCCGCGCAGACGGCGGCGGCGATGATCAGAACGCGCCGGATCATTCGACCTCCCTGTCGTTGCGCTTGAGTATACGCGGGAGTTCTGCTAGATTGAAGGGTCATTTCTCATGCGGGGGCCGGCGATGGACGAACCGAGAAGAGTGCATCTGGTGCGGCACGGCGAGTCGACCTACAACGCCGTGCGCCGCGTGCAGGGAAACGGCGACGGGATCGGGCTGAGCGAGACGGGACGCAGGCAGGCCCGGATGCTCGGGGAGCGTCTGCGGTCGATGGTCTTCGAGCGGGCCTTCTGCAGCAGCGCCGAGCGGGCCCTCGAGACGGCGCGCCTGGCCCTCGGGGAGGATTTCCCGCTCGAGCTGAGAGACGAGCTGCGCGAGATCGGTTTCGGCGAATGGGAGGGGCTGCTCGTCGAGGATGTGCGCGCGCGCTTCCCCGGAGAGCTCGATCTGTGGTTCCGGGCCCCCTCGAGCGTGTCGATCGCCGGCGCCGAGCCGTACGAGGATTTCTACCGCCGCGCCCTCGGGGCGGTGGAAGGGATCCTCGCCGCGACCGGGGGAGACGTGCTTATCGTCACGCACGGGGGGATCATCTGCGCCTGGCTCACCCACGTGCTCGGGATGTCCCCCGACGACATCTGGTCGTTCTCGCTCCCGAACGCCTCGCTGACCACCGTGGTGATAGACTTCAAGCCGCGGCTGCGCCTGCTCGGCGACGTCTCCCACATAGACGCCTCGGTCCGCGGGTTCGACGGCATGCCTTCCCCCGCGCAGAGATGAGGGCCCCGGATCGCCGCGCAGCGGTCAGCGCCGCCGCGGGCCTCCGCGCCGCAGCCAGTAGACTCTGTCCCCCGCCATCAGCAGGATCAGGAAGACCCCGCCGAGAAACCCGCCGATGTGGGCGAACCACGCGACGCCGCCGCCGATCTGCCCTCCGAGGGAGACGAACCCGCTGATCAGCTGGATGACGAACCAGTAGACGATGATCACCGAGGCGGGGACGGCGAGCATCTGTATGAAGATGAAGATCCAGGCGAGCGTAAGGATGCGCGCGTGGGGGTAGAGCATCAGGTAGGC
>JAQVGR010000077.1 GCA_028696635.1 Candidatus Krumholzibacteriia bacterium
ATGGCCAACGCCTGCCTCTCCATGGGAGGGGCGTTCTGATCTGACCGGAATCGCGCCGCGACGCCCCGCGTCCGGCGCTCTGCGCGCATGACGAGGAGAGGCGGGCGCATGATGCGCCCGCCTCTCTTTTGCCGCTCTGTTCCCTCATGACTCCCGCCGGATCGGGACTACCGCAAGAGGATCATCTTCCTGTTCTCGACGGCCGATCCGGCCTCGAGCCGGCAGAAGTAGACCCCCGAAGCGACGGTCTCCCCCGAGAGCCCGGTTCCCTTCCACTCTGTCTCGAACCGTCCGGTCTCGAGCCGGCCGTCGAAGAGAACGGCGACGCGGCGGCCGGTCACGTCGAAGACCGAGAGCGTCACCCGGCCGGCGCGCGCCACGTCGAAGACGATCCTCGTCGAAGGATTGAACGGATTCGGGAATATCGAGCGGATCGCGCTCGCGGGGGGAGCGATCCCGGAGACGTCCCCGGCGTCGGTCGGCACGACGAAGCCGTAGCAGTGCGTGCGCGCGCGGTCGTGACCGAGCATCGGCCAGAAGAGCGACGCCTCGGTGTAGTTGGTCGAGCGCAGCTTGAAGCAACGTATCGTCCCGCCGCTGACGGCCTGGACGAGCTCTATCCAGCCATCCCCGTCAAGATCCCCCGCCGCCGCCGAGGTGATGATGTCGGCATCGAGATCGAGAGGGAACCCGTACGGAACCGTTCCGTCCGTGCTCATTGCATAGAGCAAATCGTACGGGCTTCCGGCCATGACCTCGGCCATGACCCCGATAACGATCGGCGAGGGCACGATCCCGCCCGTGCTCCAGGTGCCGAGCAGACGCGGCCATCCCGTCACGATGCCTCCGAGGTCGTCCACGACCGAACTGTAGCCGCGCCACCCGCAGCGCGGGGGATACCCGCTGCAGGTATAGTGCCGATGTCCCGCGGCAACCTCGAGATTGCCGTCCTTGTCGTTATGGTACAGTGCCGGCGCCGTCTCGACCCTGCCGGGAAGCGGCGTCGCACCGGGCCACGCCGTCGCGTTGTAATTCCAGGCGTATATCGTGCCGTTGAGCCCCGCCGCCACGACCTCGAGACTGCTCGACGGGAGGGCGATGCTTCCGAGCACCGGCGTAGCGACGATGATCGTATCGGCCGTCACCGGCCACGAAGCCGAGAACGACGCGCCCGACGACTTGCGCAGGTGGACCGTCGACGCCGGGGCCAGTTTGCTCCTCGCGGCGAACGCTATCTCGAGCGAGCCGTCCCCGTCCACGTCCCCCACCGCCGTCGAGGTCGGGATCGCCCCCGAGAGATCGACCGGCCAGCCGGCGCCGAACGCGCCGCCGGTCCCGGTGAGCGCGTACATATATCCCTGCGAGCCGCAGATCACCTCGAGCTTGCCGTCGTTGTCGAGATCCGCGAGCGTCGGGGTCGTCCGAACGGAAGAACCGGTATCGAGATGCCACAGTTCGGCGCCGAAGCAGTCGAACGCATAGATCAGACCGTCGTCGCATCCGACGACTATCTCGCCGCGGCTGTCGCCGGCGATGTCGCCGACGGCCGGTGATGAGAATATCGAGTCCGGGAGCTGGACCGGCCAGCCGTATGCGTGCCCCCCCTCGTGATCGAGACAGTACACCTTGCCCTTGTCGCCTCCGATCACGACCTCGAGGGTCCTCGGATCGCCGTCGACCTCGGCGATCGCCGGAGACGAGTGGAACCCCGCGCCGGAGAGCACGGGCCAGCCGCTCTGCGGCGGCACCTGCCAGTCGACGGTATGCGGACCGCTGAGGTTATCGCTCTCGTTCGACTCGACGATCAAGCCGCGCGTATCGACCCGGAACCAGCTCGTCCACTGCTGGAAGGTTTCGCTCGTCCTCAGCGAGGTCACCCAGACGACGGAATCGCCGGGATCGATCGACCCGTACGAGATCCGCTGATCCCCCGTCGCCCCCTCGGGCGGGGCGGATGCCCTGTTCACCCAGTGATCGCATTCGATCGGGCCCGTCGCCGTTTCGGTCCCGGTGTTCTTCACCGTGACAGCGAAGTTGATTTCCTCGGTCGGGTACGGCGCCGGATCGCTGATCCACACGTTGGTTATCTCGAGGTTCGGCAGCCCGACCCACTCGAACGATACCGGCCCCACGACATTGTCGCTCTCCTGGCCCTGTTCGTCGACCTCGCCGAGGTAATCGGCGAATCCCCACATCGACCAGGTGATCGGGTTCTCCGGCGCGTCGACGAGGACCTCGACGAGGACCGAATCGTACGCGGCGAGCGGCCCGCTGTGGAAAGACTGCACGTTCGAGCCGGGCAGATCGCCGACCGTCGGCGGCATCGTCTGGTTCGGGAAGACCGTCGTCCAGAAGCTGTCCGAGGCGCACGATCCGAGGTTTCTCACCATGACGAAGAAGGAATACGGATCGCCGCCGACGATCCCGTACGGCTCGGCGGGGGTCAGGCGCGTTGCGATGAGGTTCGGATGGAGCAGCTGGCCGCTGCTCGAGAGACCCGTCGCGTATATGTCGGTATACCCGCCGCCGGGGCGGTAGTCGATCCATGAAATCAGGGGTTTTGCGGTCGGCGTCCCGCTGGAGACGATGCAGGGTCGCACATCGGAGCTGCCGCCCGGCACTTCCACTCTGTTCATCACCACGCCCATCGTGTACTCGATGCGGGCGTAGCGCAGGATCGGATCGACCGCGCTCGCATCGACCCACGAGATGTACAGACCGTGGTTGTTGTCGAGCGCCGCATCGGGGAGATAGTTGCCGTCGGTCCCCGCCGAGACCCGCAGACGCGATCCCTCGTTCCAGATCTTGTCGCCGTCCCAGTCGATGCACTGCGTATACACGCCCATTCCCTCGCCCGCATCGACGACGTCCCAGACGCAATCGACTCCTCCCATCCCGTTCCCGACGATCCTGAAATCGTCTCCGGGTGGTGGAACGCTCGTGCCGCCGCCGCCATGATCGAGCTCCTCCGTCCAGAAGTTGTATGCCGTCGAATCGACGGCGTCTACGCTGAGCGCGTCGTAGTCGAATATCCCCGAGCCCGCGTGATGCCACTTGTATGCGATGAAGCATCCGCCGCTCGAACGAATCCTGTCGGCCACGCGCACCCGAGAATCCGGCGTCAGTATCCCGAGCCCGTACCCGTTGCTCCCGTTGAAGCAGCGGACGCCGTCGGCGTCGAGCCGCTGGACGACGCCGGCGCCGGTCGAGGTCTTCCAGCCGATGAACGCCCCGTGGCAGCCGTCGTCGGCCGCCATCGACAGCTCCTCGCCCGCCCCGATCTCGAAGTACACGAGCACCCCTTGCGTCCCCCAGAGCGTCGTTCCCGCGGCCCCCACCCGCTGCGCGACGATCTGGAGGTCGCCGGAGGGAGGATCGACCTCCTGTACCCAGGCGGCGATCACGCCCCCCGAGCCGTCGGTGACGCAGACGGGGAGCGTGTTGTGGCTCCAGACGCTGCCGCCGGCTATCTCGATGATCGAACCCACGGCGCCTGAGGAGTCGACGTGACGCACGTAGATCTCGCCGTATCCGTCCACCACGGGATTGAAGACGACCCACGCCCCGCCTGTCCCGTCGGCGCAGATCCACGGGTGGAAGCTCTGGCTCCCGCCGACGAGGACGCCGTCGGTCGTCCAGAGAAGCACGCCGGTCTCCGTTACCCGCTGAGCGTAGATCTTCAGCTGCATGTCGCGATGGTCCTGCCAGACCATCAGCATCCCGCCTATCCCGTCGGGGACGGCCACGAGGCTTCCCTGGTATTCGTCAGCCGTGCAGACCGGCAGGCCGTCGGGATCCCACGCCGCGGCGGCCGGAGGCGCGGCAATGCAAAAGGCCGTGAACATCGCCGCGGCCATGATCATGATGCGGACAAACGATGGAACGGAATTCGGTCTGAAGGACATGGTCGACACCCCCCTGAGTTGCCGGCGAGCTGCGGGCTCACCCCGGTCCCGCGACGCTGCGCTGGCGGCAGGTCGCTCTCCTTCCCTGATGCCGCGCTTGAGATGCGCAGGGCATACAGAAGGATCCCCGGCTGTTACGCCTCACGGCCGCTTCATCCTATTGAATGGAAGCAGTATATCGTAATTACGCGTTTCTGTCAACCGCTCCTGCCAGCAGCACACAATACTTGACGCTACCTGCCAGCTGGCGCGCCGGTCTGCGGAGTTCGGGCCATGCGACGCTCCGAGCAGTCGCTCCGCGCAAGAGGCTTTACTTCGAGCCCTCCGCTCGGTTACACTGCTCCCGCCTCAGGCGAACGCCGACGTCCCGATCGGGAGGGGAAGCCATGGGCATGCCGCGCTCTCTTCGCCGGTGCATCCGGTGCTGCACAATCGTCCTCCTGGCCTCGTCGCCTCTGTCGGCCCAGATCGAGGACCATCTCGCCGCCTATACCGGCGCGAACGCGAAAGGGTACCTCGAGCCGCTGGCCGACGCGGCGGGGATCTCGCTGAGCGGCGGCCTCTACCGGGGCGCCCGGATACCGAAGGCCGGGCTGACGATCTCGCTCGAGTTCCCCGTAACGGGCTTGTTCTTCACGGGCGACGACGAGACCTTCATGGCGGCGACGGAAGGCGGCTTCGCCCCGCAGCGGACCGTCGAAGCGCCGACCGTCGTCGGCCCGACGCAGGCGGTGATCGTCGACGGCGACGGCGGGACGCACTTCGCCTTCCCCGGCGGCTTCGACGTGGGCTCGTTCGCGATCGTCGCCCCGCAGCTGCGCGTCGGATCCGTCTTCGGAACAGAGGCGATGGTCCGCTTCTTCGTTGCCAGGATAGGGGGCAGCGAGCTCGGCCGCATCATGCTGGCAGGGTTCGGCGCGCGGCACAGCGTCTCGCAGTATTTCCCCGCCGAGCCTCCCTTCGACCTCGCCGCCGGCTTCTTCTGGCAGCGGCTCACGCTCGGCGAAAACGGGAGCGGCGCCGACCTGCTGGAGGCGGGCGCCTGGTCGTTCGGGGCGCAGGCGAGCCGCTGCTTCTCCATGCTGAAGCCGTACACGGGGCTCTGGTATAATTCGTACACGCTCGACGTAAGCTACGAGAGCGATGCGGGCGGCGAGCCCGAAACGATAGAGATCGACTTCGAGAAAGATTACGTGCAGTGGACGATCGGGCTCGAGCTCGATATCGCCCTTTTCGATCTCTTCGCCGAATACAACGTCGCGGGCCGCGGCAGCTTCGCCTTCGGTCTCGCGCTGGGATTCTGAGCGCCGGGGCGCGGGGAGGTATACGGCTCATGAGCAGGAGATCCGGAATGTCGGCGGCCGCGATCATGCTGGCAGTCGCCGCGGGATGGACCGGGTGCCTTGTGGAGGACAGGCAGGTCGAGATCGTTCTCAACGACGAGCACTGCGAGCGGTTCGCCGAGCACCACACGGCGGCGAACTACGTTACCCCCGGGCTGCTCGAGTTCAGCGACGAGCTCGACGTCCTGCTGGCCGACAACGGCATAGACAAGGAGCAGATCGTCGACGCGTTTCTCGTCGGCGGATTTTTCGAGGTGATCGAGTTCTCGCACCCGCACGACTGGGAGATCGAGGGGATCATCACCGTCGAGCGGACCGACATCGCGGACGATCCCGACACCCTGGTGGTCTACACCAGCGTGTCGGTCGAGGACGCCCTCGGGAACAGGACCCGCATGACGCTGCATCCGCGCGGGGTCGCGGCGATCGATCGGGCGCTCGACGACTACCTCGCCGGAGGATATCCCGCCCTCCTGCTCACCGTGATCAGCGGCGGCGTTCAGCCGCCCCCGTCGCCGGTCGATCCGCTCTCGTTCCGGTGGGAATCGTGCCTCGCCATACAGGTCATCTACACGCTGGAGACACGGATCATCGACCCGCTCGGCGGATGAGAATCGATCCGATTCCGATTGAAACGCCGCGACATTCCGCTTAGAATCGCTTCCTGACATTTCACGAAAGGAGCATGTGATGAAACGGACCGTCGCTTTCCTGTCCATCGCCGCATGCCTGGTCGTCGCGGGTGCGTGCGCCGCATCGGCCCACGACGAGAAGGGGCGCGCGTACGGGATCAGGCTCGGCTACGGCGCCGACCCGGATCAGTTCGTCGCGGGAGTGCAGACCGATCTCGGATCGGTGTACCGCAACATCCATTTCGCCCCGAGCGTCGACTTCGGCTTCGGCGAGCACGTGACGACGATCGGGTTCAACGGCGACCTGAAGGCCTTCCTGTACCTCCCCAAGGCGGAAGCGGCTCTCTACGCGCTGGCCGGGCCGAGCATCGAGATCTGGTCTCCCGACGAGGGAGACGGGGACACCGAGATCGGGGTCTACGTCGGCGGCGGCGTCCGCGCCGGGCTCGGAGAGCGCGGCTGGTACAATCTCGAGGCCCGTTTCGGCATCGGCGACGTGCCCGAATTCAGGATACTGATAGGGGTCCTCTTCGGCGGACGGTGACGATATGCGATGGAAAGGCCGCGCGCAGAGCGGCAATGTGGAAGACCGCCGGGCTCTCGGCCGCGGGAAGGCGGCCGCGGGCGGCGGGGTCGGGATCCTCGTCGTCGCGGCGCTCGTCTATCTGCTCGGCGGGGATCCCTCGCAGGTCATCGACACGCTCCAGACGGCCGGGGGCGGGTACGGCCCCGCCGACTCCTCCGTCATACTGGCCGAGCAGGAGCTGGCCGCATTCGCCGCCGTCGTGCTGAAGGACACCGAGGATATCTGGCATGCCCTCTTCCGGGAGAACGGCATGGTCTACCGGGAGCCGACGCTCGTGCTCTTCAGCGGGGCGGCCCAGTCGGCCTGCGGCTTCTCCTCGTCGGCCACGGGCCCCTTCTACTGCCCGGGGGACGAGAAGGTGTACATCGATCTCTCCTTCCTGGCGGAGCTGCAGCGGCGGCTCGGGGCCGGCGGCGATTTCGCGATGGCCTACATCATCGCCCATGAGGTCGGCCACCATGTCCAGAAACAGCTGGGCATCCTGGACAAGGTGCACGCCCTGCGCGGGCGGGTCAGCGAGACCGAGTACAACAGATACCAGGTCAGTCTCGAGCTTCAGGCCGATTTCTTCGCGGGGATCTGGGCGCACCATGCCGACAGGACGAAGGGGATTCTCGAGGAGGGGGACGTGGACGAGGCGGTGAACGCCGCCGCCGCCGTCGGCGACGATCGCATACAGATGCAATCGCAGGGTTACGTCGT
>JAQVGR010000078.1 GCA_028696635.1 Candidatus Krumholzibacteriia bacterium
TGCTTCTTCGCGAGCGACTTGCACGGGCGGATGGAGCGGTACTGCGCCCTCCTCGGGGCGATGAGTGCCGAGCGGCCCCGCGCCGTCTTCATCCGCGGGGACATCCTCCCCCCTCCCGGCCGGGGGGAGCACGACGACTTCATCGCCGGGTATCTGCTGCCGCAGCTCGAGATCGTCCGCGATGTCCTCGGCGGCGACTACCCGCGGATCTTCCTCATCCTGGGGAACGACGATCCGCGCGCCGCGGAGCGGCCGCTCGCCGAAAGCGATCTCGTCTCGTATATCCACAACCGCGCGGAGCCGTTCGGGCGCTGGACCGTCTACGGGTACGCCAACGTCCCGCCCACCCCCTTCATGCTCAAGGACTGGGAGCGGTACGACGTCTCGCGCTTCGTCGATCCCGGCTCTGTCGCGCCGGACGAGGGGTTCCGCACAGTGGAGGCTCCCTGCGACGAGGTCCGCTTCGCCACTATCGCGGAGGACCTCGAGGCGCTCGCCGGGAACCGAAACCTCTCCGCCTCCGTCTTCCTCTTCCACTCCCCCCCGTACCGGACTGCGCTCGACCGCGCGGCCCTCGACGGGCGGATGGTCGACCACGTCCCGCTCGACATTCACGTGGGGAGCATCGCGATACGGCGGTTCATCGAGGAGCGCCGCCCGCTGCTGACCCTGCACGGGCACATCCACGAGTCGGCGCGGCTGACCGGCTCGTGGATCGAGCGGATCGGGCCGACGGTCGCGCTGTCGGCGGCGCACGACGGGCCCGAGCTCGCCCTGGTCCGGTTCGACCTGGAGGACCCCGGGGGCGCGGTCAGGGAGCTGATCGGCTGATCAGTCCTTCTGCTTCATCGGGAGCGGCCGGGCGGCGTCGGTCACCGCGCCGATCTTGACGGCGTAGCTCGAGCGGGCGGCGATGTCCCCGTCGGTGACGAAGTGGACGTCGAGCAGCCCGCCGGTGCGGTACCCGGTGCGCAGGTAGTTGATCTCGTCGAGGCAGAGGCTCCATCCCTCGAGCCAGCACTCGAGCTCGGTGCGCTGCTCCCCGGTCCCCCGGACGTGTACGATCAGGTCGATGTCGCTCCCCGGCCCGGCCGTGGCGTTCTTCGTGCTGCCGAAGACGTAGATCGCCTCGACGCCGAACCGCTCCGGGTCGAGCCGCCGGGCGATCTGCTCCGCCATTCGCAGCCGCCACATCCAGGTATGGTCGACCGGGGCCGATTCGTCGGCCTCGGGAAGCTCGATCTCCGCTTCGCCGGTTCCCGGCCGGGCGAGCAGCCCCACCGCCTCGCCGAGCTCGGCGTTCATGAGCACGCGCAGCACGAGACCGTCGGTCTCGCGGGGGACGTCGATCAGGCGTATCGTATCGGCGAGGTGGGCGTACTCGGGGAGCACGTCGGGCAGGATATTTCCCGCGCCGAGGAGAAACCGTTCGTTGAAGACGATACCCTCGTCGTCGGGAAAGAGCGGCAGGTAGCGTATCCTCCCCTCGACGAGGTCCTGGAAGAAGTGCGTGCCGAACGAGAGGTCGGGCATGTAGTTTCCCTTGCGCCGCGCGATCTCGATCAGCACCGCCGTGTTGTTGATGTCCGAGTAGGTCACGCTCACGCCGAGCTTGATGTCGCCGCGGCTCCCCCATCGTCCCGGCCCCATCAGGATGAACTGCCTCTTGGGGAGCAGTTTGTTCAGCTTGCCCACCGCCCTGCCGACGGCGAGCAGGTCGTCTCTGCCCGGCAGATCCGTGTACGAGTCGGGATCGACGTAGACGATGTGCGTGATCTCGGGGACGCGCCCGTTCGAGATGTAGCGCTCGGCCGAGAAGACGATCGATTCCTCCGGGACGTCCTTGGGAATCGGCGCCGGCACGCTGTCCTCCGAGGAGCTCTGCGGGCGGCACTGGAGGAGGTAGAAGTCCCTTCCGTCGTGCGCGAACTCGATATCGACCGGCGTGCCGAGCTTCTCCTCGAGCAGGGTGCGGATGCGGTCGATCATCGGGACGAAGTCGGTGTCGGCGATCAGCCCGTCGAAGGTGAAGACGAGATCGTCGCGCCCGGCGTCGACGCCGAGACCGAACGGCTTGCGCAGGCGATGCCCGTCGAACACCGAGACCATCCGCTCGATCATCGGCAGATCGTTCCCGCACGCCCGCGTGAAATCGCCGATATCGAGCGACTCGAAGCTGTTCGTCCGCAGATTGATCGCGTCCAGCTTCTTCGGCGAGTAGTAGACGATCTCCTCGGTCGCCACGTTCACGCGTAGCCCCGGCTGGCCGGGAGCGACGAGTATCGGGTAGTCGTCGCTGAGCCGGTCGACGGCCCGCGTCCCCAGCCCCGGCACCATCCGCAGCAGACCGTCCTCGCGCCTGATCCGCGGCGACCAGCGGAACTCGTTGCGGCTGAAGACGACCCCGGCGAAGGCGGGCAGGAAGTAGTCGCCGACGCGCGTCCCGACGACCTCCTGAATCATGATCCCCATCTCCTCGCTGAAATCGAGCAGGCCCCGCTCGGCGCGGTATTCGATCGGATCCGGTCCGAAGGTCGAGGCGTACACCTCGGCGATCGCGTCGAGAATGGCGTCGAGCCGCTCCTGCTTGCTCCCCTGGTTGGCGAGGAAGAGGCTCTTGTACTTCCCCGAGAAGGCCGCGCCGAGGCTGTCCTCGAGCAGGCTCGAGCTGCGGATGATCAGGGGGCGTCCCTCGCAGTCGTCGAGGATCATCGACAGCCCCTGCACCATCTCGGGGGGGAACCTCCCGCCCTTGTACGTCTGTATCACGTGGGGGTACTCGAGGCGGACCTGGTTGATGTCCTTGTACTTCTGCTCGACCACCTCCTCGAGGTTGTTGTACTGGTTGAAGCGAAGGAGCATGTCGGAGGTGATGTACCAGCTCCGCGGCGTCCTGATCCCGCGCAGCAGAGGGTCGTCGACGGCGGCCTGCCTGATGATGCGGTCGGCGAGGAACAGCCCCGCCGCCTTCCCGCCGAGTCTTCCGTAGCTCTCCGTCGAGTAGATGATCCGGTCGAGGAACTGGAAGAAGTTCGAGATCCTCGTGTATTTCTTGGCGACGTTGATGTAGTCGAGCTGGGTCGAGAGGAACCGCCGGATCAGCGAGACGACGACGCTGACGTTCGAGGCCGGCGAGAGCTCGACCCCCACCTGCGCCATGTCCCGGTACTGCTGCAGCGCCTCGATCACTCCGGCGAGGGACTGTTGCCGGTCGGCGATGTGCACGAGGAACTTCAGACGGTCGTTCTGTATCCACTTGCGCAGGTAGGAGAGTATCTGCCCCTCGGTGTAGTGGCGCGAGGCGATCTCGAGGATCCGCGCGCTCATCGCGTCGGTCATGTTGAAGGGCGAGAGGCGGCTCGGTATGTTCGAGTCGGCCGCCGCCTCGTCGGCGGAGCCCCCCCCCGCCGGCGCTGCGGACGTGCGCAGATCCTCCGCCTCGGAGACTCCGCTCCAGCTGAGCTGGTTGAGCATCTTCTCGGAGATCCGCAGGAAGAGGCTGCGGTCGGTCTGGCGCAGCAGATCGAGGACGACCTGCCAGTCGCCGCTCGTTTCCTCCTCCTGATCCTCGAGCCTGTCCTCTGCGATCTCGAGCAGGTGGCGGCTGAGCATGAAGCTGCCGATGCGGCCGGCGATCGTCGTCAGCAGCCGCTTCTCCTCGCGCAGGAACGGCCCCTCGTCCGCCTCGGGGCGCTCCTCGAGATAATATATCCTGATCTCGCCGGCCTTCCTGCCGCGCACGGCGATATCGGCCTCCAGCACCCACCGGGATGCGGCGAAATCGGGGGAGTAGTACCGCTCGGTCCCGACGGCGATCTCGGCGCGGGCGATCTCCGCGTGCTGCCATCCCAAGGGGAGTATCCGGGCGATCTCGCGGTAGATCTCCTCCGCCGGCGACTCCGTCCGCTTGAGGATCTCCTCGACGCGGTAGAGGCACTCGAGCTCCTTCTCCCGCTCGCGGAACGACCCCAGCAGGTCCTCCGGTATTCCGTTGAGATCATTCATGAACGATCACCCCGCGCCCCCTGCGGCCGTCGACCCTGATGGAGAGCGGCGCGGCGCAGCGGACGTGCCTGATGTATTCGGTCTCCGCGACGGCAGGCTGTCCGGCCAGCCAGTCCCAGTCTATCGCGTACGGGCCGTCATGGCGAACGGAGAAATAGAGGATCCGGAAACTGGTCACGTTGTGGAAGAAATGCGAGCCCTGGCTCAGCATGAATTGCAGGTCGGGGCTCGAGGCCTCGACGATCACCCGCGCCCCCGAGATCTGCCCGAAATCGACCGGGATCCCGCCGAGGGGATCGGTCGTCCCCCATCGGCCGAACCCGATCAGCACGTACGGCACCCGCTCGTCGAGCAGCGAGGAGTTGATCCGCTCGAGATCGGAGGCCATGCTCCGGGTCCTGCGCACGTCGAACCGCTCGGGGACGGCGTAGACGACATCCCGGATCGTCTCGATCGCGCCGTTGCCCAGCACGCGCTCGGAGGCGAGCACGACACCGGGGCCGGCGAGCTCCTCGCGCGCCACCTCGACCTGTTCGGTCGAGACGACCATCGGGCGCACCTGGAGGAACCCGAAGTCGGCCGGGGCGCATTCGCGGCGGCCGAGGCGCATGGCGAACTCTATCTCGACCATCGCGCCGAGCGAGTCCTCGCAGGTTTTCTTCAGCTCGCGCAGCAGGTCGGCGAGCGGCAGGACCTCGTCCTTGAGTATCGGGGCGAAATCCACCACGCGGGGGCCTTCCTCCTCGATCCCGCTCGTGATCCGGTCGTCCTGGGCGTTGTAGGTGGAGGCGATATGGCGCAGCGACCCGTCGTATCCGGCCTCCTCGAGGCCGTACTGCATCAGGTACTCGGTCTCCTCGATCGGGTTGTACGCGGGGGGCTTGCCCATGTTGATCGCCCAGAACCTCGTCTGCGTGTGCTTGAGCATGTCGCCGATCGATTTGAACGGCGGGTTGGCCCGCGGGTACGGCGGCGAGAAGGCCCACGAGACGCCGTCGTCGACGATCGTCCTGCCGAGCCCCAGGGCGAGCTCGGCCACGCCGTCCTCGGGCTCCGAGCCGCTCGCCGGGTAGAAATTGTACGAGCGCAGCACTCCCGAGACGTGCGGATAGAAGCGGTCCCCGAACCGGTCGCCGACCACTTCCTGTATCACCACCGCCATCTTCTCGTCGCGCGTCGTGTGATGGGTCGCCCGCATGTAGTTGCGCGCCGCCCGGAAGAAGGTCGAGGCGTAGACGAACTTGACCGCCTCGTCGAGGGCGCGGAACCGCGCGTCGGCGTCGGGCTGGTTGTTGGGGACCATCTTCGTCGCGTAGACGCTGGCGAACGGCTCGAACATCGCGTCCTCGAGCATGCTCGACGAGCGCACGGCGAGCGGCGCGTGGGCCTGCTGCACGAGCGCCCGCAGGTCTCCGACCAGCGTGACGGGAAGACTGGCCTGCTGGAAACGATGCGCGATCATCTCGTCGGCGTCGTCCCGGCCGATCTTCGCGAGAAGATCGTTCTGTTTCATGAAGGCGTCGAACAGGTCGGTCGTGAGCACCGTGAGGGTCGGGATATTCACCGATATGCCGGGTTTGAACGATCCGCCGACGCTCGACTCGAGGATCCCCTTGACCCGGGCGAGTCCGTGGGCCTTCCCCCCGAGCTCCCCCGACCCTATGAAGGTGAACCGGTCCGATCCGGAGAAGAAACTCCGATCGAACCGGCTCAGCGAGGCGCGGTGCGGATTGTAGGAACGCTTTCCCATCTCGCCCCTTCCGCTCTCGCGGAAGACGGCCTATACCCAGCCGCGGTCCCGGCAGGCCTGGGCGACCCTTCCGACGGCGATCACGTATGCGGCGTCGCGCATGTACAGCTTCCTGCGGCTCGCCATCTCGCTGACGGCGATGAACGCCGAGGTCATCTTGGTATCGAGCTTGCCGAGCACCTCGTCCTTTTCCCAGAAATAATTCATGTTGCTCTGGACCTGCTCGAAGTAGCTGCAGGTCACCCCGCCGGCGTTCGCGAGAAGGTCGGGGATCATGAAGATCCCCCGCTTGTGCAGCTTCGCGTCTGCCTCTGGGGCCGTGGGGCCGTTGGCGCCCTCGGCGACGAGCTTCACGCGGCCGCTGATGCGGTCGACGTTGTCCTTGGTGATCTGGTTCTCGAGCGCGGCGGGGATCAGGATATCGACCTCCTGCTCGATCCAGGCGCCGCCGGGAAGGACCTCGTATCCGGCGTCCTTCGCCTTGCCCTTGTCGATCCCTCCGAAGCGGTCGGTCATCCCGCGCAGCTCTGCGAGATCGATCCCGTCCTTCTTGCGGAAGCTGTACGAGGTCTGGTCCTTCTGGTCCCAGCAGGAGACGCAGACTACCGTCCCCCAGATCTGCTGGTAGAGCTCGATCGCATGCTGCGCGACGTTCCCGAATCCCTGCACGCTCGCCGTGGTGTCGCCCGGCGGGATATTCAGCGCCTTGAGCGCCTCGCGGATCGTGAAGACGAGGCCGTAGCCGGTCGCCTCCGTACGTCCGAGCGAGCCGCCCATCCCGACCGGCTTGCCCGTTATGAACCCGGGGAGCCGCTCGCCGCGCAGTATCTCGAACTCGTCGAGCATCCAGAGCATGTGCTGGGCGCTCGTCATCACGTCGGGGGCGGGCACGTCGCTCAGCGGGCCCATGTTCCTCCACAGCTGACGGACCCATCCGCGGCAGATCTGCTCCTGCTCGCGCATACTGAGGTTGTGCGGATCGCAGACGACGCCTCCCTTGCCGCCGCCGAGCGGGATGTCGACGACCGCCGTCTTCCAGGTCATCCACATGGCCAGTGCGCGGACCGTGTCGATCGTCTCCATCGGGTGGAAGCGGATCCCGCCCTTCGCGGGGCCGCGCGCGTCGTTGTGCTGGACGCGGAACCCGCGGAAGACCTTGACGTTCCCGTCGTCCATCCGCACGGGGATGCTGACGTGATATTCGCGGAGGTTGTAGCGGAGGAGCTCCCTGGTCGCCTCGTCGAGCTTCAGCTGGTCGGCGACGCGGTCGAACTGGGACTGGGCCATCTCAAAGGCGTTATACGATCTGTCCGCAGCCATGGAATCCGTCCTGTCTAGACCGAAGCCACAGGGTAAACACACGGAACATAATCTCCACCCCTGGTGAAGTCAAGGAAAGCAGGACG
>JAQVGR010000079.1 GCA_028696635.1 Candidatus Krumholzibacteriia bacterium
CGCCGCCTCCGCCGGTGAGGGCGCCGAGCTCCGCGACGAGTCCCTCCGCGGTGACTCCCCGCTCGATCAGGTCGTCGGTCACGGTGACGACGTAGTGCATCTTGCCCTCCTGCGGTGAGGAGAGAACGGCGACCCCCGAGCGGACCTTCTCCCGGAACAGGTCGGCCATGCCGCGCAGCGAGCCGACGTCCTTCGCCTCGATCCGGCCCGCCGCGACGGTCGCGCCATGGATCCGCGAAGCCGAGCCTATCAGCGCGTCGAGCCCGCCCCCCGCGCCTCCCCTCTCGAGCCTCCTGATCTCGCGCTTCATCGAATCGGCCGACTCGACGAGCGACCTGATCCTGCCCGCGATCTCTGCGGGTCCCGCCCGCAGCAGCGCGGCCGCCTCGTCGAGCCGGTCCCGGATCTCTCGAACGTGGCGCAGCGCCGCGCTCCCGGTCACCGCCTCGATCCGGCGCACCCCGGCGGCGACGCCGCTCTCCGAGACGATCAGGAAGATCCCGATCCGGCCGGTCGTCGACAGGTGCGTGCCGCCGCAGAGCTCGGTCGAGACCTCTCCGATACGCACGACCCTGACCTTCGCGCCGTACTTCTCGTCGAACAGGGCTATGGCCCCGGCGTCGACCGCCTCCTGATACCCCATCAGCTCGGTCGCCACCTCGATCGATTCGCGGATCCACCCGTTCACCCGGTCCTCTATCATCCGGCGCTGCTCCGCGGTGACCGCCTGAAAATGATTGAAGTCGAAGCGCAGGCGGAGCTCGTCGACGAGCGATCCCGCCTGGGCCACGTGGGCTCCGACGACCTCTCTGAGCGCGGCGTGGAGCAGGTGCGTGGCCGTGTGGTTCGCCGCGGTCGCCTGCCGCGCTTCGTCGTCGATCCGCAGCCGCACCGATCGGCCCGACCTGAGAAGCTCCTCGAGCCCGCCGGCGCCGGCGGGGGGCTCGACGACATGCACGATCTCCCCGCCGCGCTTGAACACGTCGCGTATCGGCATGCGGCGGCCGTCGATCTCGATGTGGCCCTCGTCCGCCGCCTGCCCCCCCGATGTCGCGTAGAAGGGGGTCCGGTCGAAGACGATCTCCACGGCGCCGCCGGCCGGTCCGCTCCAGCCGAGGTCGGGCCGCTCGCCGCGGTCGAATATCCGGTACCGGCGGATCAGCGCCTCGCCCTCCACCCGCTCGTATCCGGTGAAGATCGAGCTCTCCCCCTCGCTCACCGTCGTCATCGGGACGAGCGCCTGCCCAGCGGCCTCGAAGGAGCTGCGCTGCTGGGCGCGCCGCCGCTGCTCGTCCATCGCCTCCTCGAACCCCTCCTCGTCGAGCTCGATCCCCTCCTCGGCGGCGAGGGCGCGGGTGAGCTCTACGGGCAGACCGTAGGTGTCATAGAGCAGGAACATCCTCTCCCCGTCGATGCGTCCTCCTCCGGAGGACTTTATATCCTCGGCGATCGCGTGGAACCTGCCGCGTCCCTCGGCGAGCGTGCGGAAGAAGCTCTCCTCCTCGGCGCGTATGATCATCGCCGTGTCGGGGGCCCTCAGGGCGAGATCGGGATAGGCGTCCTCCATGACGCGGGCGACCGTCCCGACCATGCCGTGCAGGACGGGCCGATCGACCCCGAAGGTGTGCAGCCGTGTCAGGGCGCGCCGCAGGATGCGCCTGAGGATGTAGCCGCGACCCTCGTTGGAGGGGTAGATCCCCTCGGAGATCGTGAAGGTGAGCGCCCGCACGTGATCGGCGATCATGTTGACCCCGAGCCGCTGGTCACCCTCGGCGCCGGCTCCCTTTGGAAGGGCGTCGAGCACCCTGTCGACTATCGGACCGAACAGGTCGGTGTGAAAGTTGTCCGGGGCGCCCTGCATGATCATCGCGATCCGCTCCAGGCCGGCCCCCGTGTCTATGCCCGGCTTGGCGAGCGGGCGGTACTCCCCGCTCTCCTCGCGGTAGAACTGCGGGAAGACGAGGTTCCAGAACTCCAGGTAGCGGTCGCAGTCGCACCCCGGGGCGCAGGTTGGCGAGCCGCAGCCGCGCTCCTCCCCGGCGTCGTAGTAGATCTCCGAGCACGGGCCGCAGACGCCCGTCGCGCCGACCGGCCCCCAGAAGTTGTCCTTTCTCCCGAGGCGGACGATCCGGCCGGCGGGGATTCCGATGCGCCGGTTCCAGATCTCGAAGGCCTCGTCGTCCTCCTCGAAGACGCTCGTGTAGAGCCGGGACTCGGGCAGGCGCAGCACCTCGGTGACGAACTCCCACGCCCAGTCGATCGCCTCCGTCTTGAAGTAGTCGCCGAAGCTGAAGTTGCCGAGCATCTCGAAGAAGGTGTGATGGCGCAGGGTGCGCCCCACGCTCTCCAGATCGCCGGCTCGCAGGCACTTCTGGATGCTCACCGCTCGGGTGTAGGGAAGGTTCTCCGGTGCGAGGTAGAAGTCCTTGAACTGGACCATTCCGGCGGAGGTGAACAGGAGGGTCGGATCCCCTCTCGGGACGAGCGGGGCGCTCGGCACCTCGGTGTGGCCGCGCCGGGCGAAGAAGTCCACCCAGGCCCGCCGTATCTCATTCGCCGTCCGTATCGTCCGGCTCATCCCCCGCTCCGATCCGCTCCCCCCGCAGGATGGCGGCGCATATGCCGCCGACCGCATCCGCTGAGAAGCCGCGCCGTGTCAGATACCCGTGCATCCGCCTCGCGTCGCGCTGCCGGTCCCCCGTTCCCCGCTCGGCAAGCCGCCTGGCGGCGGCCTCTTCGGCGGTGCGGCGCTCCTCTCCCGGGGGAAAGGCGCGCCGCACCTCGTCCTCCGCCGTCTCCCGCCCGACCCCCGCCTCGCCGAGCACCCTGCGCAGCATGGCCGGCCCGGCCGAGCGATGCTCCTTGCGGAACGCGATCAGCTCGGCGGCGTAGCGCCGGTCGTCGATATACCCCTTCGTCTCGAGGGTCGCGATAATATCGTCGATGACGCCGGGATCCGCAATCCCCGCTTCGGACAGCGAACCGCGCACCTGCCGCGCCGTCCGATCCCTGCGGGAGAGAAGATGGACGGCGAGGACGAGCCCCGCCTCCCTCATCGCCGGCCCTTCGAGCCTGGCCAGATCGTCGGAGTCGAGCTCGGCTCCCCGGGCCGGAAGCGGCGGCGCGCCGGGTCCCGTCCTCGCGAGAAACTCCCGTCCGTCGTCGGTGCGGATCCGCCGCAGGCCGCCCGGCGCCCGTTCGACCGAAACGACCGTCGCCTTACGACTCCTCACCGCCGGCCGCCTCGTCGTCCGCCGCCGGGACGACCCCGGTCGCCGGGGCCCTCTTCGTCGAGGCGCCCTTCGCGGCTGCGCCCTTCGACGCAGAGGTCCCCCTGGCCGCCGCCGAGCCCCTTGCCGCAGGGGCTCCTTCCGTCTCCGCGGCGCCCTTCGCCGGTGCGCCTTCCGCTCCCGCGGCGCCCTTCGCGGCCGCGGCGCCTCCCGCCGGGGACGCGGTCACGTCGTAGTGCTCCCGTATCCGAAGCTCGAGCCGATCCCGGATCTCCGTATTCTCCTTGAGGAAGGCGCGGGTGTTGTCCTTCCCCTGCCCGAGCCTCATCTCGTCCCACGAGAACCAGCTCCCCATCTTGGAGAGGATCCCGGAGGAGACTCCGAGCTCTATCAGATCTCCCTCGAGACTGATCCCCTCGCCGTAGAGGATCTCGAATTCGGCCTGTCTGAACGGCGGGGCGACCTTGTTCTTGACGACCTTCACGCGCGTCATGTTTCCCACGATCACCTCGCGGTCCTTTATCTGGCCGATCCGCCGGATATCCATCCTGACCGTGCTGTAGAACTTCAGCGCGTTCCCGCCCGTCGTCGTTTCGGGGTTCCCGAACAGCACGCCGATCTTCATGCGGATCTGGTTCGTGAAGATCATGCAGGTATGCGATTTCGAGACGGCGCCGGCGATCTTCCGCAGAGCCTGGGACATCAGGCGTGCCTGGAGCCCGACGTGCGAATCGCCCATCTGCCCGGCTATCTCCGCCGAGGGGACCAGGGCCGCCACCGAGTCTATCACGATCACGTCGATCGCGTCGCTGCGTATGAGCACCTCGGCGATCTCGAGGGCCTGCTCCCCCGTGTCGGGCTGGGATATGAGCAGGTTGTCGACGTCGACCCCGATCTTGCGGGCGTACCCGACATCGAGGGCGTGCTCGGCGTCGATGAACGCCGCCACGCCGCCGAGGCGCTGCGCGTTGGCGATGATCGAGCAGGTGAGCGTCGTCTTCCCCGAACCCTCCGGGCCGTAGATCTCGATTATCCTGCCGCGGGGCACCCCGCCGATCCCCAGCGCGATGTCCAGGGCGAGGCTCCCCGTCGGGATGCTGTCGATCTTCTGGAGGGCTCCCTCCTCGCCGAGACGCATGATCGATCCCTTGCCGAACTGCTTTTCGATCTGATCGACGGCGAGTTCGATCGCCTTTTCCTTTGTCTCTCCCTTGCCGGTCTGTTTCTGTTTTTCCCTGCTCACGTGCTCCCTCCCACTTCATCCCCCGGGTGAACGATCATGCTGATTTATGCCGACCCGCCAGAGGGCGGGGGGCCCGAAAGGTCTTTATAGCACCGCGGGCGCGCGGGTTTCAATCAATTTCCGGCCGCGGGGCCGGGCGGGCGGATCTTCCCCGGACCGTTCTTGCCCGCTCAGACGGGGCCGAGAGGCCATGAGGCGAGCTCATCGTACGATGCGCCGGCCCGATCGAGTCTGCTGCTCATCAGCACGAAGCGGTCCGTCATCTGGCGGGTCGAATCGGGGAGCGGCGGCACGGCGTGCATCGCCTCCCGGACCGGGCCGGGCAGAGGGCTCTTGATCCTCGCCAGCGTCAGATGCGCGCGGAACGGACGCGATTCCCGCTCTATCCCCAGCGCCTCGCAGGCTTCCTCGAGACGCCCCGCCAGAGCGGCGAGCGGCTCGAATCCCTCCTCGATCCCGAAAAAAATCACGCGCGGGCGCGCGGGATCGGGAAAGGCGCCGAACCTTCCAAACCGCAGCGGGAACGGAGCGATCCCCGCCGCCGCCTCCGCGCCCGCCTCCCGCAACTCGTCGGCGCGGCGTTCGTCGACCTCTCCGATGAACTTCAGGGTCAGGTGGTAGTTCTCCGGAGGGATCCACCGCCACGGCGGGTCGGCCGCGGGAAACCGGCGAACCGCGCTCCAGACCGTCTCTCTCACCGCCTCGCTCAGCGGCACCGCGAAAAAGAGCCTCATCGTCCCTCCTCCCCGCTGCCGGCCAGTTCGCGCCGGAGCAAGTCGATCGCCGCGCACGCCGTGCGGAACCTGATCGTCTCCCGCTCTCCCGCCGAGCGCAACTCCCGGCGGCGGGTCCCGGCGCGGGAGGCGAGACCGACGAAGCACAGCCCCGCCGGCTTGCCCTCCGACGCGCCGCCAGGGCCCGCTATCCCCGTCGTCGACACGGCGTAGTCCGCGCCGCTCGCCCGCAGGGCCCCTTCGGCCATCAGGCCGCAGACCTCCGCGCTCACCGCGCCGAACTCCTCCAGGATCGCGGCGCCGACGCCGAGCAGCCGCGTCTTCGATTCGTTGCTGTACGTCACGTACCCTTCGAGCAGCGACTCGCTCGCGCCGGGGACCGAGACGAGCATCGAGGCGACGAGCCCTCCGGTGACGGATTCGGCCGTCGCGAGCGACGCTCCCCGCTGCCGGAGCAGCCGGAGCGCCACCTCCTCGAGCCGGTCGTTCCCCCCGCCGAACAGGTCGGGGCCGAGGACCGCCCGCAAGCGCCCGACCGCCTCGGGCGCGACGCCGGCCGGCAGGTAGACGCCGACCCCCGAGGGTCCCGAGATGATCGAGAGGCCGGCCGGAAGCGGGGTTCCGAAAACCTCGACGAGACGCTCCTCGACCCCGGTCTCGCCGATGCCGAAGATGCGCAGGACCTCGCCGGCGAGACTGCCGTCGGGAACGAGCGCCGGCAGCACGGCCCTCGTGAAGATCTCGCGCATCTCGGCGGGCACGCCGGGGAGCAGGAAGAGCCGGCATCCGCCCCGGACGATGCGCAGCCCGGGAGCGGCGCCGATCCGGTTCTCGATGACCTGCGCCCCGGAGGGGATCCGTCCGAGGGCGCGGTATCCCTCCGGCATCGGAAAACCGAACTGCTCGAAGCGGCGCTCGATCTCCCTGACGATCTCGGGGCGCAGGTCGCTTTCGCCGCCGAAGGCGTCGATCGCCGCCTCGCGCGTCACATCGTCGACGGTCGGTCCGAGCCCTCCCGTGACGATCACCGCTCCGGCGCGTCCCGCCGCGGCTCCGAGCTGCGCGGCGATCTGCTCCCTGTCGTCGCCTATCACGGTGATGCGCCGGACGCAGAGCCCGGCCGCATCGAGGGCCCGCGCGAGCCAGACCTCGTTCGATTCCTCCGTGCGCCCGCGCAGGACCTCTGTTCCGACGATGAGCAGTTCCACATTCATGGCAGCGCGGTCAGCCGCCGCAGGACGAAGAGCGCGGCGAAGGCGTAGATCCCGGCGATGACGTCATCCGTCACCACCCCCCATCCCCCGGGGAGCCTCTGGGAACGGCCGGCGGGAAAAGGTTTGAGGATGTCGAAGAGACGGAAGAGGAAAAAACCCGCCAGACCGGTCATCCAATGAGGCCTGAGCGCCAGCAGGGTGACCTGCATCCCGACGATCTCGTCGATGACTATCTGGGATGCATCGGTCCCGTAGATCCGTTCCATCCTGTGCGAGAGCCAGAGAGCGGCGGGAAGGAGCGCCGCCAGCGCCGCCCAGTGGCCGAGGATGCCCCCTCCCGGGACAAAAAGCCACAGAGCCAGCCAGACGAGACTGGCGAAGGTCGCCGGAGCGACGGGGAAGAAGCCGGTATAAAAAAAAGAGCCCAGCAGCGTGACGAGGAATCGGTTCACCTGCGCCTCCCGAGCGTTTCGCTGGCAGGATACCCGCTCGCGGTAGAGGGGGCAACAGAAATAATCCCGAAGGGCTCGCCGCTGCGGGACCGGAGATGGAAGGGGAGCGTCTCTCAGGAGAGATTGCGCAGGACGCCCTTGGCGACCGACTTGAGCGTGTCGAAAACCCCGACGCCCTTCACGGCGACGGCCTCGAACGAGGGGTAATGCTTGGGGTTGAGCTCCTCCTCGAGATCATCGATCGCGATCGT
>JAQVGR010000080.1 GCA_028696635.1 Candidatus Krumholzibacteriia bacterium
GACCGCGCCCCCCCGGTAGTCGAGCGTCGCCCGCCACCGGAGGTCGCTGCCGGGGTAGGTCAAGACGTGCCAGGCGTTGTCGGCTGCCACGGATTCCCAGTTCAGGCCGCCGTCGGCGCTGATCTGCCAGCCGACGGAGCCGGTCGTCGAAGCGGCCATCCTGACCTGATCTATCATCTCGGCCGTCAGATCGACCGTCGTTGACTGAGCGAGGTTGTTGGTTGTGTCGAACGACCGCTGGAAGACCTGCAGGATCCTCACTCCGTCTGCGCCGTCCGCCACATAGACATGCTCGCCGGAGAAGGCGAGCCTTCTCGCCTCGTTCGCCGCGCCGTACGTATCGAGGATCACGGGGGCCGCCGGATCGCCGATGTCTATAACCCGGACTCCGCCCGAATAATCGGCGACGAAGGCGAAATCGCCCGAGATCGCGACGTCCTTGGCATTGATCGTCGCGAGAGTCGTCACATAGGACGGCGCCGCGGGATCCGAGATGTCCAAAACCAGCAGCCCTTCCTCCGAATCGGCGACGAACGCATACCTGCCTTGAAGGGCGAGCCCATGGGCATGGCCCGGCGTATCGTAACTTCCGTGCAGCGTCGGATTGGCGGGATCGCTGATGTCGATGATCCGGAGTCCGATCACGTCCTCCGTGGAGTTTGTGAATGTCACATAGGCGAAATCGCCGTCGACCGTGACGCTCCAGGCCGCCTCATTTGCTGCGTTATAATACCGGCCGGCGAGAACGGGATCCGACGGATCGCCGATATCGACGACGACCAGGCCGCTGAAGTAATCGGCGACGTACGCGTAATTGCCATCGATATAGACGTCAATCGCATTTCCGTCCGTATCGAGGCTGTCGACGAAGAGGGGAGTATGGGGATCGCTGATATCGACCACCTGCAGGCCGCTTTCGTACGAGGCGACATACGCATAATCGCCGTCTACATCGACATCCCACGAATCGCCGGAAAGTGAAATCGACCAGGCGGAACCGGGATTATCCGGGTCGCCGACATCGACGATCTGCAGGCCCGCCGTCCGGTCGGCGATATAGGCATACGCTCCATCGATCGCCACGCCGTATGCGCTACCCGGCGTGTTGACGGATCCCGCCTCCGGGACCGGCAGGAGCGGGTTTGCCGCGTCGAAGATGTCGAGGCTCGTCTCGCTCGCCGTGAAGACGGTCGTGCCGGACGCGCAGATGTCTCGCGTGATCTGATTGTAGTGCAGCAACTGGGCCGGGGAAGCCGGATCGGTGACGTCGAGAACGTATATGCCCGACGACCAGTCCGAAATGAACAGGAGTGTGCCGTTCACATCGAGGCCGTTAGGATAGTCGGATGAAAAGGTTCCGAGGAACGCGGGCGCAGAGGGAACACTGATATCGAGAATGTGCGTCCCGACGCCGTGCTGGGCGATATACAATCGGTCGCCATCCACCTCGATATCCCGGATCGTGCCGGCGCTGTAACTGCCGATCAGGACGGGCGCAGCGGGGTTGCTGATATCCAGGATATGGACGCCGCTGCCGTAACCGCTGACGAACAACAGATCGCCGGATACATCTATTTGGAATGCCTGGGATATCCCCGGGTAGGAGCCGACCTCCGCGGGCGCGAGAGGATCGGAGATGTCGATGACATGCACGCCAGACGACCATGCCGACACGTAGGCGTAGTCCCCCGCGAGGCACGCCTCATTCGCATCGCCGACGGACAGGGATGCGGCCACGAAAGGCGCCGAGGGATCGCCGATGTCTACGACGATGAAGCCGCCTCCGTTCGACGATACATAGGCGTACGCTCCGGCGAGCTCAACGTCGCCCGCCTGCGATGTGACGGACACGATCCCGACCTGAACGGGGGCGGACGGATCGGTGATGTCATAGAGACGCAGCGCGGTCTGCGTCAGCAGATAGGCGATGTCCCCGCGCACCTTGACATCGATCGGGGTCCCCAGCCCCGGTATCGAGCTCAACCTCTTCATCTGGAACTCGCCGAGCCGGATCATGCCGGCGGTAGAATCCCATACCGCCGTCGTAAAGCCGAAATCGCAGTACTGGCCGTTGCCGAACGTCTCCTGATAGAGTTGGGCTGCAGCCTGGGAAGAGACACCGGTCGAGCATGCGAGCGCAAGGCACGCGGAGATCCCCATGCGGAACAGTATCCGTTTGCTCATGACGATTCCTTTGAGGAAAGGGAGATTGGCGAGATACACCGATTCGCTCATCCGTAAATCCCCGGGATGACCGACCGATTAATAAGGTTGTGTTGCCGCTTTACCGAAGCATTTTACCACACTTCGACCTGTAATCGCAATCAATTCATATCCTATATCATTGGTAATGTATTCTACGGGCTCCCCCCCCGGCTCCTCCCGCGGGAATTCCTGTTGTCATTTTTCCGGAAACCTTGAATACTCTCGGTCCGTTTAAGGTATGTCCATCGCAGCCGGATACTGGAACTCCGGACATGAACGCAAAGGAGGCGTTGCATGAGAAAGGTACTCCTGGCCCTGGCGGTCGTCTGCCTGACCGCCTCGGCCGCACCGGCGGAGCAGCTCGACTACCTCGACAAGCTCCCCCCGATCATCGACAGGGAGATCTTCTTCGGCGATCCCGAGATCGCCGGCGCCCAGATCTCCCCCGACGGCTCGTACATCTCGTTTCTCAAGGACTACCGCGGCAAGCTCAACATATGGGTGAAGGGGATCGACGAGCCGTTCGACGAGGCGAGGCCCCTTTCGGCCGACACGGTCCGCAACGTGCGCGGGTACGGCTGGTCCGAGGACGGCCGGTACATCGTCTACGTGCAGGACAAGGGGGGCGACGAGAACTTCCACCTCTACGTGATAGACCCGGCCGGCGCCGTCGAGCCGGCCACGGGGGTCCCCGCGGCGCGCGACCTCTCCCCGATCGACGGGATACGCGCGATACCGTACGCGTTCCCCGAGAAGACCCCCGACATCATCTACCTGGGGCTCAACGACCGCGACGAGCGCTACCACGATCTCTACCGCATCCGCCTCTCCACCGGCGAGCGCGAGCTGATCTTCGAGAACACGGAAGGGTACGCCGGGTACGACTTCGACCTCGACGGCAACCTCCGGCTCCTCTCGAAAACCACCGACGACGGCGGCACCGAGTACTTCCGCATAGACGGCGACGAGATCACCTCGATCATCCGCTCGACCAACGAGGAGAACGTCGGCGTGATCCGCTTCCACAAGGACGGCGAGCGGGTCTATCTCGACACGAACATCGGCGAGGATGTCGACCTCTCGCGCCTGACCCTGTTCAACGTCGAGACCGGCGAGGAGACCCTCGTCGAGTCCGATCCCAAGAAAGAGGTCGACTTCGGCGGGACGACCTTCTCAGACGCGACCGACGAGCTGGTGGCCACCTACTACGTCGGCGACCGCCTGCGGATCTACTGGCACGACAAGAAATTCGAGAAGGCATACAAGGAGCTCAGGAAGAAGCTCCCCGAGGGCGATCTCTACTTCGGCTCGGGGACCGAGGACGACCGGCTCGTGCTCGTGACCGTCACGAGCGACGTCGATCCGGGGGCGGCCTATCTCTACAACATGCAGACCGGCGAGCTCGAGTTCCTCTACCGTCCCCGCCCGAACCTCCCCGTTGAGCACCTTGCCCAGATGAAGCCGGTCTCCTATAAGACCCGCGACGGCCTGACGGTCCACGGCTACCTGACGGTGCCGAAGGGCGTGAAGGCGAAGAATCTGCCCGTAGTCATCAACCCGCACGGCGGCCCCTGGGCGCGCGATATGTGGGGGTACAACCCCGAGGTCCAGTACCTCGCCAACCGCGGGTACGCCGTCTTCCAGCCGAACTTCCGCGCCTCGACCGGGTACGGCAAGGCGTTCTTCAACGCCGGCAAGAAGCAGTGGGGCTTCGCGATGCAGAACGACATCACCGACGGCGTGAACTTCCTCGTCAAGGAGGGGATCGCCGACCCGGAGAAGGTCGCCATATACGGCGGCTCGTACGGCGGGTACGCCACGCTGGCCGGCCTCGCCTTCACGCCGGACCTGTACGCCTGCGGGATCTCGTACGTGGGCGTATCGAACATGCTGACCTTCCTCAAGTCGATCCCCGCCTACTGGGAGACGGCACGCAAATTCCTCAACGAGCACGTCGGCGACCCGGACAATCCGGAGGACATCGAGCGGCTCAGGCAGCAGTCGCCGCTCTTCTCCGCCGACAAGATCACCGCCCCCCTGCTCGTCGCGCAGGGGGCGAACGACCCGCGCGTCGTCAAGGCCGAGTCCGACCAGATCGTCGTCGCGATGCGCGACCTCGGCCGCGAGGTCGAGTACATGGTCGCCCCCGACGAGGGGCACGGCTTCCTCAACGAGGAGAACCGCGTGGCGATGTACGTGGCGATGGAGCGGTTCTTCGCCAGGCATCTCGGCGGCCGCTACCAGGAGGACGTGAGGCCCGAGATCCAGGCGAAGTTCGACGCCATCTCGGTCCCCGTGGCCTCGGTGACGGTGAAGGAACCCGAGGGCGACCTCGAGGCGGCTATGACCTCCCCGCTCCCCGCCGTGAAGGGCGACATCCTCAAACCGGCGAAGCTGACATACAAGGCCCTGGCCAGCGTCCAGGGGATGGAGATCCCCCTCGACGTGACCGTCACGCTCTCGAGGACGACCTGGGAGGGCGCCCCCGCATGGTCGACGATCTCGAGCCAGTCGAGCATGATGGGAAGCGCCGTGGACACCTTCATCATCGGCGCCGCCGACCTGCTGCCGCTTTACCGCGGGCTCACGCAGGGCCCGGCGACCGTGTCGATGAAGTACGACGAGGGAGGCGTGAAGGGCGTCATCAACATGGGCGCCCAGTCGATGCCGGTCGATACGCCCCTCGAGGCCCCGGTCTACGGCGACGGCACGGCACTCGACATGGTGCTCGCCTCGCTCCCGCTCGCGCCGGGGTACAAGACCCCGCTGCGCTACTTCGACCTGCTCTCCCAGCAGGTCAGGATCGACGTGGTCGAGGTGACCGGCGTCGAGAGCGTCACCGTTCCCGCCGGCACCTACGAGGTCTTCAAGATCGAGACGCGGCCCATGGGGAACGAGCCCGGCGGCGGCACCTACTTCGTCGACACGATGAGCCGCCACCTCGTCCGCGCGACGGTCCAGCTTCCCCCGATGTCGGGGGGCGGCAGCGTGACCTCGGAGCTGACGGCGATCGAATAGCCGCGTGGCGCGCACGGCGCGCGAGCGGCATCTTTTCCGGGCGCTTCCCCGCGGGAGCGCCCGTTTTCTTTCCGGGGGGATAGACGAGGGGCGGCGTATTGCGCTTCACGGATATCCGCGCGCTCTGGTAGAATCGAGCCGCCCGGCCGGGGCTGATCCCGGCAGGCGACCCGGAGGTGTTCGATGAAGCGGCTTGCGATCCTCGCCGCGGCGGTCCTGCTCCTCGCGCCCGGCTGCACGAAGATCGATTACGTGGGCAAGGAGTACCCTCCCACCGCCGACGTGGAGATCTTCTTCTCGCTGGACGACGTCGAGGGAAAGTACGAGGTTATGGGGCATCTCACCGCGACCGCCGCCGACATGGTCAGCACGGAGAAGATGCAGGAAGAGATCCTGAAGAAGGCCCGCGAGAAGGGGGCCGACGCGGTGGTCATCCTCGGGCTCGACAGGTACGCGACCTCCGCCCCCGCATCCTGGTCGGAGACGACCGAAACGACGAAAACCGGCTCTGGGACGAAAACGACCACGACGGGGACCGCCTCGCCTGGGACCGAGGAGAAGAAGGAGATACGGGCGACCTTCCTCAAGTTCCGGTGAGGACGGCCCCGGGAACGATATTTCCGACAAATTCAGTAACGATTATTGTTTGACTTTACAGGACTGTTTCTGTAGGTTTTCTGCGTCACACCAGCAAAGGAGGTCGACTATGAGGAAGTTCAATCTCTGCAGCGAGGGGAAGTGCTGTCCCGAGGTTGTCGTGGACAACGACACCGTGGTCGTCACCGATGACGACGGCGGCCGGGTGAAGCTGACGAAGGAGCAGGTCAGGATCCTCTGGGAGAAGCTCCAGTAGTCGCCCATCTCGCTGACCGACAGAGACTTGGGAGCGCCGGCCCCGCCGGCGCTCCGTCGTTTTCGGGGTGAACACGCTCCGCGGATAGGGCAGAAGTACATTGACAATCCGCAAGACGATCCATTACCCTGAGCAGGGTAATTCCTCCACAGAACCGGACCTCGCCCGTTCAGGGAGAATGATGGTGCGACATAGGCGTATCGTTTTCTTCATACTTGCCGTTTTGCTTTCGCTTCTCACCTCATGCTATAATTTCTGCTCCTCGAACGAGCAGCCCCCCGCCAGACCCTCGAGCACCTATCCCGGTTACGCGATCAATCCCTACCCGACGGACGAATCGATCGGCAACAGCAAGTCGCCCGGATTCAGCTGGGAAGTGAAGGACCCCGGGAGCGACGACCTGCACTACACACTCACGCTATGGAACGATGCGGACGAAGAGATCTGGCGTGTAAACAATATACCCGACCTGTATCTGCAATACGAGGACACGCTTGACGGCAACGTCTGGTACGAATGGATAGTCCTGGTATATGACGCCGAGAACAATACGTACACGCATAATGTATACCGGTGGTCATTCAAGACAGGCGAAGGGTTCAACAACCCTCCCGCGGCTCCGTACAATCCGGATCCCCCGGATTTTCAGTCGGAAGTCGACCTGCCCGTTCTGCTGACATGGGATTGCTTCGATCCCGACGGGGACGATATCACCTTCGATGTGTGGTTCGCGCAAGCCGGAGAATTCAAGTCGTTGATAGCAGAGGGCCTGACGGAGACGAGCTGCGACCCCGGGGAGCTCGAAAACGTTACGCGGTACAATTGGCACGTGATCGCTCGCGATCCGAACGGGGGATCCAATACGAGCAAATATTGGTATTTCGTTACTTCCGAATCGCCATCGCCCGATCCGCCTCACAGCCCCTTCCCCGCCGACGGGGCCGCGGGCGTGCCTGCCGGCGTGACCCTGAGCTGGGCCTGCAGCGATCCCGACGGCGACCCGCTCACCTTTGATGTCTTCATGGGG
>JAQVGR010000081.1 GCA_028696635.1 Candidatus Krumholzibacteriia bacterium
CCCGAGCGCTCCTCTATCATGGCCCGCACGACGATCTTCGTGCGCTCGGCGACATCCTCGTCGAAGAGAGCGCGCGCGAGGGGATTGACGATCACTGTCTCGATCCTGTTCCCGACCCCCCGCGCCCCCATCTCGCCTTCCTCCGATACCTGCTCGATCAGCTTCTCGACCACCTGCGGGGAGAAGGAAACGGCAACCTTCTTGCGCTCGAGGAGATCGTCGGTGACTCGTCCGAGGTTTTTCTCGACAATCTGCCGGAGCACCGGCGTCCGGATATAGTCGAACACGACAAAGTTGTTGCCGAACCGGTTGTAGAGCTCGGGGCGGCCCATGCGCCCCTTGAATTCGTCCTGGATCGCCTCGAGAATCTTGCGGCGCACCTCGGAGTACGGGGTCTCGACCTGCACAAGATCGGACGAGCCGCACACGGGGCACTCACCCGGGGTCTCGACGAAGTACCCGCTGTCCTCGCACGAGGCGCAGCGCCAGCTCCGCGGCTTGATGTTCGCCTCGCGCTTCCCCCCGAGCAGCCGGTCGGTCTTCACGTAGGTGCCTATGTTGCTCGTGAAGATGATTATGGATTCGGAGAAGTAGACCGTCTCCCCCCTGCCGTCGGTCATCCGTCCGTCCTCGAGGATCTGGAGGAATTTGTCGAGTATCGACGGATCGGCCTTCTCTATCTCGTCGAAAAGCAGCACGCAGAACGGGTGCGCCTTGACCCGGTTCGTCAACTGGCCTCCCTCCTGGTACCCGACGTACCCCGGAGGCGCGCCCATCAGCCGCTCCCCGCTCTGCGACGTGCTGTACTCGCTCATGTCGAACCTGATGCAGGCGTCCTCGTCCTCGAAGAGCAGATCGGCCAGTGCCTTTGCCATCTCCGTCTTGCCGACCCCCGTCGGGCCGGCGAAGAAGAGAACTCCCCGCGGCTTGTGCCCGCGCGAGGAGTGCTGGACTCCCGAGAGGCCCATCACGGCGCGCTTGAGCACGTCGATCACGGCCTCGATCGCCATATCCTGGCCCTTGACCCGATCGGACAGCTTCTCCTTCGCATTCTTGATCTTCGCCCGTCTCGCGTCGTTGATGCTCTCCCACGGGTTCTCCCTGATGCCGAACTTGTACAGATCTATCAGCTTCCTTATGTCGCGCTCGGTCTGCACCGGCATCGGCGGCTGCTGGTCGCGGGCGAGCTTCTGCAGGCACTGGAGATCGTAGTATCGCAGCCCCGAGGTGTGTCCGGTGAAATGGTCGATCAGCGCGTTGCGGTCGGACTGGAATCCGAATCCCGGCTGCTGAGGATCGCCGAACGATTCGATGTTCGAGATGAAATAATCCCGTCGCTCGTCATCGCTCGGCGGATCGATCTGTATCGATCCGACGAGCGGATTGTTGAGATAAACCCACGCGGGGAGATCGTTGAGCTTGTCGCATATCAGCAGGATCTGATTCTGCAGTATCTTTCCGTCGTTCTCTACGCACGCCGCCTCCTCGGCCCCCTTGATCAGCGTGACGAACCCCGAACGCTCGTCGAGCGACAAGCCGGAGGGGCCGGCGAGCAGTCGGGAGGCGAAATCGAAGACCACGGCGAGCGGTACCGTATCGTTCGCCGCCGCCTCCCGAACCGCGTGGGCGGCGTCCTCGAGGCGCCTGAGCATCGGCCGACCCTGACGATCAGCGCTCCCGTCCCTGCCCCCCGCTTCCCGACGCTTCTTTGCGACGGACGAGACGGCATCGAAGAGTTCGTACTCCTCCGGCGTGTCGAAGTGGATCCCGTCCACGAGATCGTAGAGCCCGAACACGCGGTACTCCTTCTCGAAATAGTGCCGGCGAAGGAAGCTTCGGATGTTCAGGTAGGTGACGGCGCGTCCCGAGTGAACGCTCTCGTACAAGAACGGGACGCGGTCGTAGATGTTTCCGTGGAGGATGACCATCGTCTTGAGAGAGAGGTACTTCTCCAGCTGCTCGATCCATCGGGCGCTTCTCTGCTGCTCATTCGAGGCCACGTTCCCGCTCCTTTTCACGAGGCCGCTCCGTTGCGGAAGAGGCGTTGCGGATATGCTCGAACCGTTCACCGCCGACGACACGCCACCCGCCCCGCTCGGCGGGAAGAACCCTGTCGATCTGGATCGACACACCCCGTCTCTCCAGCCGCTCCACCAGGCGGGGGACGTCGCCGCACCATCGCCGGCACCGCGACACAGTCTCGTCGAAGCCGCTCTCGTTCATCTCTTCACGCTCGTCTCCGACTCGCAGGAACTCCATCTTCACTTCGCTCCCCGGACCGAAATCGAACTGGACGACGTCGCCGTCAGGGGTGGCGAAGTACTCGGCCCTCGACGAACCGAGGCCCTCCGGCATGCTGAGGATGCGCGTCGCCCGGTATCCCATCTCCGCGAGGGTCTCCTCGATCCCCTCCCGCAGCATCCTTCGGGAGGCTTCGGAGGCGAAATACTCCTCGGCTTCGGCCTCGATCGACTGCGCCTCGGCGCGCAGCCCGAGGATTGCACGCTCCACAGCTGCGATGTCCGATACCTCGACATGGGACGAAACGCTGCGAATGAACTGCGCGATCCGTTCCGCCAGGGAGGGCGGCAAGGCGCCGGCCGGGAACGCGGCGATCCGGCATCGCAGCTCCTCGATCTCGCCGGTCATCCGCCGCCATCGCTCGAGCTGCTCCTCGGGCGCCCTGAGGAGGGCCAGCAGATCGTGACGGAGGAGCTTGAGACGCTCATACTGGGTCGTGAATCCCGCGCCGTCCCGTTTCTTGATATCCTCGAGCCCTCGCTCGAGGGCGTCTATCGTTTCCCGGTGGATCCTGCGGTAGTCGCCGGGGATCCCGGCGCAGACACCCTCCATCTCGCCGATCATCCGGCGCATCGTCTCCCGCGTTTTCTCGACGTCGCGAGCGTGCCGCTGGGCAGGTTTCCGGTCTGAGGCCCGTGCTGCGGGGGATGTTCGTTCCGATTCGGAGGAGAGCTCGGTGCGCAGGCGGTCCCTGATAGAAGCGACGAGGTCGACGAGACGGTCGGCTTCCTCGCGCTCCCGCTCACGGCGTTTCCGCTCTTCCTCGAGGAGGCGGAGCCGCTCCTCCTCGAGCTTCCTCAGGCGTTCCTTCTCGCGGCGTCTTATTTCGGCGGGTGATACGAATGCGGTGCCGTAGCTGCCTGTACTCAAGCGCCCCCCCGGAAGATAGCTCTGATGCTCTGTACCGGTACTTCGACCGTTGATTCCTCCGCAATGACGGTAATCGAGTAAATCACGGAGCGATACGCCGTTTCAATCCCCTTCGCTCGGAAATCCCCGCTCAGAAATCGACATTGCTCCCCTTCGTCGCCTTGCGGAGAATGGCGAGGAACCTCTCGTGCTCCTTCAGCACCGTGTTCACGGCCGACTTGAACTCCAACGGATCCATGGTCTCGGCGATCTGCGTCACCATCACGGAAAACTTGGGATCGTCTTCGCCGCCCTCTATGGCCCAGTGACCCTGAAGGAGGTCGCCGTTCCGTTTCATGAACGCCTCGAGCATTGACAGCTTCAGGTCGACATCCGACGGAACAGGAATGTCCGGTCCGCTGAACTCCAGCACGGTCTTATCGAACAGCTTGCCGCAGGGTCGTATGAATATGTTGATATCGCCCTCGTCCGTGTCGAATGGAAGAGTTACGCACGAATCCGAAAGAACCTTTACACTCGGCCATCCCGCCTTTTCCGCATTCTCCTTGATGAACGAGACGAAACTCATTGACACCCCCCTGATGCGAGCGTTGAATGGTCCCCCTGGCTATTCGCTCCTCGCTTGTCAGCGCCGGATGCGGAATACAACCGCTGTTTTACAGAAGAGATTTGGAACCGCAATGCTTCGATCAGAATATCACACCATCGACCCGTTCGGCAAGAAATTGCTCAAAGATGACACAGCGTTGACAGCCTTAAAGATCCGAGGTGGAGATGAAGGATTATTAGCGTCGTACTCAACTAACTCAATGGAGCACATCTAATTAAAATATTTGGATTGACAATATTTAACTAACCGGTTAGTTTTGTGGTATGAGAAAATTTGGTTCCCCCAGGCGTATCAGAAAACCAGCCGAACGGCCTTCATTGCCGAAGCCGGCATCGAGGGAGCGCATCATGCTTTCGGCAATGCACGACTTCGCCGTTCACGGGTACGAAGGGGCGCGCGTCGACCGGATCGCCGAGGGGGCCTCGATTAACAAGGCGATGATCTACTACCACTTCCGCTCCAAGGAGGAGCTCTACCGCGAGACGATCGGCGAGGTCTACCGCGAGGCGACCGATAAGCTCTCTTCGCTGTTTACCGGCGAGGAGACGCTCGAAGAGATCCTCCATGCCGTGGCCGCATATCATCACGATCTGATGCGCAAGTACCCCGAGTTCCGCTCTGTCCTCATGCGCGAGCTCGCGCACCCACGCAGGGAGATCCTCTCGTACATCTTCGGCATATTCGAGGCCTCGGGCCTCCCCTCCCGCCTGCTCGCCCGTTTCGGCGAGGAGATCAAGGCCGGCCGGGTCAGGAAGAGCGACCCGAGGCAGCTGATGATCTCCTTTCTGACGCTCAACCTCGGCTATGTGATGCTCGCCCCCCTCTTCGATCTGATCATGGGGATATCGGACAGGGAGCTGTTCGTCGAGGACAGGAAGAAGGAAGTCGTGAAACTCTTTCTCAACGGAATAAGGTCGGGGAGATCATGAAACGAGAAGTGCTGTTCGCCTTTTCGCGCGCTCTTTTACGCGCTCTTTCACCTTCGTACGCCCTTTCGCCGGCTCAATGGTTCGTCCTCTCGTCGGCCCTGTTCCTTGCGGCCGCGGGGGCGGCGTCGGCGCGCGAGCTGACCCTCGAGGAGGCCCTGGCGCTCGCGCGCTGGCACTCGTTCGAGCTGCGGGCCGCCGGCGCCGAGGCGGATGCGGCCCGCAGCGCGGCAACGGCCGCCCGAAGGGGGCGCTACCCGACCCTCTCCCTCGAGGGGAGGGCATCGGTCCTCGACGAGCTGATCTCGTTCGGCTTCGAGGTGCCGCCGGGGATCTCCTTCGAGAGGGAGCTCGGGTCGAAGGAGATCGTGCAACTCGACGCCGCGCTGAGCCTCCCCCTCTATACCGGCGGGAGGATCTCAGGGGCTATTGATCAGGCCGAAGCGGCGTCCCGTCTCAAGAGCGCCATGGTCGCGGCGACCGACGAGCAGGTCTGGCTGGCCGCGCGGGTCCACTACTTCACGCTGGACAGGGCGGACAACATGGCGCGCGCCGCCGGCTCCTCCCTCGAGCGGACGCGGATCGCCGCGCGCAACGTCCGCTCGATGTTCGAGGCGGGGGCGGCCGATTCGATAGACCTGCTCGAGGCCGATCTCGCCGTCGCCGAAGCCTCGTTCGCCCTCACCCGGGCGCGAGTCGAGCGGCGCTCCGCCGAGATCAGGCTCCAGATCCTCCTGGGGATCGACACCGGCGAAGGCCTCGCCATCCCCGAGACCGCACCACCTCCCGACGAGCCGCCGTCTCTCGCCGCCGACATATCGGGAAAGCCCCAGCTCGCCGCCGCATCGGCGGGGATAGAGGCCGGGCTCGCGGAAGTGCGCATCAGCCGCGCCGACTACCTGCCATCAATTTCGCTTTTCAGCCGCTACTCCATAGGAAAACCGAACCGCGACCTGTTCGAGGGGGAGTGGGACGACTACTTCTCCGTCGGCGCGGGGCTGAACTGGTCGTTCAACCTGGGGAACCGGACCGGCCACCTGACGAGAGCGGCCGAGTCGCGCGTCGAGGCGCTGCGCCTGGGGCGCGAGCGGATCGAGCGCGACCTGTCCGAGGCGGCGCGCCTCGCCGGCGAGCGGATGCGCCTCGCCTGGGAGGAGTACCGCAGCGCCAGGGAGCGCCACGAGATAACCTCGGCGAACTATCGTCTCGCCGGACGGCGGCACGCCGCCGGCGATCTGCCGACCAACCGGCTGCTCGAGATCGAGCAGTCGCTCTCGAGCTCGGAGGCGGCGCTGGCCGCCGCGCGGGCGGGGTACCATATCGCCCGCAGCGGCTGGCTCTATGCCGTCGGCTCCGACGAGCTCAGGAAAGGAACGATGTGATGAGAACGACTGCGCCGGCATCCGCGTTCATGTCGAGGACGGCCGCGATCGCCCTGCTCCTCGCTTTCCACGCGGCCTGGTCGGCCGGATGCTCCGACACGGAGCAGGGTGCGGCCGGCTCCGGGCTGATCGAGACCGACGAGGTGATCGTCTCCGCCGAGGCCGCCGGAAGGGTCATGGAACGGTTCTTTCGCGAGGGGGACGAGCTGAGCGAGGGGGACGTCCTCCTCGCCATGGACTCGACGCGTATCGTCCTGCAGATACGGGCGGCGGAGGCATCGCTCGCCGCGGCCCGGGCGAATCTCGAGACGGCGAAGGCGCGGCTCGCCCAGGCGCGGCAGACAGAGTCGTTCGCTGGGGCCGAGCTCGACCGGGTCTCGCGCCTGCTCGGCGGCGGCTCGGCGAGCGCGCGCCAGCACGACAAGGCGCAGTTCGAGTACGACTCCGCGGTGAAGGCCCGGCTGACCGCCGAGGCGGCGATCGCCGCCGTCGGCGCGGAGATCGAGAAGATACGGGCCGAGACGGCGCGGCTCGAGCGCGAGCGCGAAGACACCCGCCCGCGCTCGCCGCTCTCCGGGATCGTGCTGGAAACGTACGTCGAGGCCGGCGAGCTCCTCTCCCCCGGCCGGCCGATCGCGATGATCGCCGACATCGATACGGTCTCCGTGAAGGTCTACCTCGGCGCGCGGGCCTTCGCCGGGGTCGCGCTCGGCGACCCCGCCGTCGTCGACACCGAGTCTGGGGGGCGCTCGTTCGCGGGGACGGTGGTATGGACGTCGGACGAGGCGGAGTTCACCCCGAAGAACGTGCAGACAAAGGAGTCGCGCTCCGGGCTGGTCTACGCGGTGAAGGTCCTGGTCCCCAATCCGGACCGCACCCTCAAGGTGGGGATGCCGGTCTACGTCACGATACAGTCGAAATGAACGCCGTTGCCGAAACCCGAGTTTTAAGATGAATGCCGTTGCCGAAGTCGGAGTCTCGAGATGAGCATCATCGCCGCATACGAGGTGTCG
>JAQVGR010000082.1 GCA_028696635.1 Candidatus Krumholzibacteriia bacterium
GTCGAAGATCTCCTCGGCGCTGCGGTAATCCCAGCCCAGACCCATCCTGTTGGCGATCATCTGATGGATCTCCCAGTCCTGCTTCGCCGAGCCCGGGGCCCTCACCGCGGGATTGAGCTTCTGGACCCGTCTCTCGGTGTTGGTGAAGGTCCCTTCCTTCTCGGCATAGGTCGTCGCCGGAAGGACGACATCGGCGAGTTTCGCAGTCTCGGTCATGAAGATGTCCTCGACGACGATGAACTCGAGCCTCTTCAGCGCCTCTTCGGCGTGGTGAAGATCGGGATCGGAGATCATGGGATTCTCGCCCATGATATAGAACGCCTTCATCTTCCCTTCGTGCGCATCGTCGAAGGCGACGGTCATCGGCTTGCCGATCTTGTCGTCCAGCCTGGCGTTCCAGGCCTTCTCGAACTTCTCCTGGATCGCCGCGTCCCCGACCCTCTGGTATGCCGGAAACACGTTCGGAAGGCCGCCCATGTCGCAGGCGCCCTGGACGTTCGACTGTCCCCTGAGCGGGTTCACGCCGCCGCCCGGGACCCCCATGTTTCCGCAGAGCATCTGGAGGTTCGCCGTCGACTTGACGTTATCGACCCCCGTCGTATGCTGTGTGATCCCCATCGCGTAGTACAGGGCCGCCACCTTCGCCTTGCCGAAGAGCTCGGCGATCTTCTCGATCGTTCCGGCGGGCACTCCCGAGATCTTCTCCACGTAGTCGGGGGTGTATTTCTCGACTTCCTTTTTGAGGGCCTCGAAGCTCTCGGGATCGACCCTGCTCGCGACGAACTCCCGGTCCTCCCAGCCGTTTCTCAGGATCACGTGCATCAGGCCGTTGAGGACCGCCACGTCGGTGCCGGGCCTGTGGCACGCGTAGATTTCGGCGAAATCGGCCATCTTGATCCGCTTGGGATCGATGACGATGAGCTTCGTCCTCCCCTCCTTCACGGCCTGCTTGATCCGGGCCGCGATAACGGGGTGGGCCTCCGACGTGTCGGACCCGATGATCAGGACGACGTCCGAATCCTTCATCCCCCTGATGTCGTTCGTCATGGCGCCCGAACCGAACGATGCGGCCAGACCGGCCACGGTAGAGCTGTGTCAGAGACGGGCGCAGTGGTCGACGTTGTTGGTTCCGATAGCCGTCCTCATGAACTTCTGGAAGGTGTAGTTCTCTTCGTTCGTCACCTTCGCCGAGCAGAGTCCCATGAAGCTGTCCGGCCCGTGCTTCTCCTTGATCGCCTTGAACCTGGAGGCGACGAGGTCGATCGCCTCCTCCCAGCCCGCTTCCCTGAACGCGCCGTTTTCCTTTATCAGGGGGACGGTGAGCCGCTCGGGGTGGGAGACGAAATCGAAGCCGTACCTTCCCTTGACGCAGAGCATGCCGTTGTTGGTCGGCGCGTCCTCGACCCCCCGTATCTTGACGATCCTGTTCGCCTTCTCGTCGATATGCAGCTCGAGCTTGCAGCCCACTCCGCAGTACGGGCATACCGTTTCGACCTTCTTCAGCTCCCAGATTCTCCCCGCGCCGATCGCGCACTTGTCGATGATCGCGCCGACGGGGCAGATCTGCGAGCACTCCCCGCACTGGACGCAGGTCGACTCGCCCATCGGGACATCGGCGTCGAAGATGATCTCCGTTTCGTGCCCGCGGTAGCCGAAGTCGATCACCTGGTTGACGACGGTTCCGTTGCAGGCGGCGACGCACCTCCCGCAGGAGATGCACTTGTTCCTTTCGACGTATACGAACTCGGAGCTCGTGTCGAACGCCCTGTCGATATCGCCGTACTGTATCGACGGCCGCTCGATGCCGAGGAAATAGGCGGCGTCCTGGAGCTCGCAGTCGCCGTTCTGCTCGCACGAGAGGCAATCGTGGGTGCCGGTGGAGAGCATCAGGTCGACGGCGAGTCTCTGCGCGTTCAGCGCGACGGGGGTGTCGGAGCGCACCGCCATCTTGTCCCTGACCCGGACGGAGCACGCCGTCTGGAGCCCCTTCATCCCCTCGACCTCAACGACGCAGGCTCTGCATTTCCCCGCGGCCCCGACTTTTTCGTGGTAGCAGAGGTGCGGAATATACATCCCGGCGGCAAGCGCGGCCTGGAGGATCGTCTGGCCCTCCGCCGCCTCTATCGCTTTGCCGTTGATGGTGATCTTCACGACAGCTCCTTCTTGCTTATTGCTCCACCAGCGCCTCGAACTCATCGGTGAATTTCTCGTACATCGCCTTCAGAGGCATCGCGAAGGCCTGCCCCGTCGGGCAGAGCGTCGACCCGCCTTCGTTCACGGAATCGAGTATCCTGGCCATCGTGTCGAGATCCGCGCGCGTGCCCCGGCCGTTGAGGAGTTTCTCGAGGATCCTGACTATGGCGTGCGACCCTTCCTTGCAGGGGGCGCATTTTCCGCAACTCTCGTGCGAGTAGAACCTGATCGTCCGGTACGCGAGCTCGGGTATCGAGAACTCGTCGTTGATCACGATCACGCCGCCCGAACCGAGCATCGTTCCGTGCTTGACGCACGAATCGTAATCCATGTTCAGCCCTTCGAGCTCGTCCGCCCTGAGGATCGGGACCGAGAGCCCTCCGACGATGACCCCCTTGAGCGTTCCCTTCGCGCCGCCCGCCGCCTCGAGGAGCTTCTCGAACGGCACCCCCATCGGGAATTCGTAGACCCCCGGCTTGTTGACGCTGCCGCTTACGCCGAACAGCTTGCACCCCGTGTTGTTCTCGTATCCCCACTTCCTGAAGGCGTCCGCGCCGTGCTCGATGATGAACGGCACGCTCGCCAGGGTCTCGACGTTGTTCACGATCGTCGGGCATCCGTACAGCCCCTCGACCGCAGGGAAGGGAGGCTTCATCCTCGGCTGCCCCCGCTTGCCCTCGATGGACTCGATCAGAGCCGTCTCCTCGCCGCAGACGTACGCTCCGGCGCCTCTGTGGACGATGATGTCGAGATCCCCGAGCAGGCCGTCCGCCTTCGCCTCTTCTATGGCCGCCTCGAGGATGTCGGCTATCCAGTCGAATTCGCCCCTTATATAGATGAAGCTCAATGCTGCGCCGATCGCCCTGGCGGATATCGCCATCCCCTCGATGAGAAGATGGGGATCGTATTCCATGATCTGCCTGTCCTTGAAGGTCCCCGGCTCCCCCTCATCCGCGTTGCAGATCAGGTAGACCGGCTTGCCCGACCCCTTCGGGAGGAATCCCCATTTGACTCCGGCCGGGAACCCCGCCCCGCCCCTTCCCCTGAGGCCGGAGGCCTTGACCTCGGCGGTGATCGCCTGCGGCTCCATCGCCATCGCCTTTTCGAGGGCCTTGTAGCCGCCGTTCTTCCTGTAGACCTTGACCGAGGTCGCGTTCTTTACACCCCTGTTCTTCAGGAGGACGTTGCACTCGGTTCCCCAGTTGTAATTGGCTTTTTTAACGGGCATTACACCCTTTTTCAGGGAGTCGAGCAGTTTCCCGGTCTTCTCGACCGTCATCTCCTCGTAATAGGTATCGTTCACCTGGATGACGGGGCAGGTTCCGCACGATGCCAGGCATTCCACCTCGCTCAGGGTGAAAAGCCCGTCCTTCGTCGTCTCGCCCGGCTCGATGCCGAGCTTTTTCCGTATGAAAGCGAGGATCTCGCCCGCGCCCATGAGCGTGGCCGGGATGTTCGTGTCTACCTGGAGATGATATTTCCCGATCGTCCCCGTATTGTACATCGAATAGTATGTCGCTACTCCGTAAGCCTTTCCCGCCGTCACGCCGACGATCTTCGCCACCTCTTCGATGATTTCTTTCGACAGGCGATTGCCATTGGCTCTCTGCGCGAGCGTCAGGGCCGGCATCAGCGCGGATTCCGTGCTCGGATACCGCTCCTTGAGATCCAGGATCTTCTTCGCTACCTTCTTGTCGAGCATCTCTCATCTACCTCTGACGCGCATGTTCATGTATTTCGGCATGTTCGATTCCGTTATTCCCCACAAACAGGGTCAAAAATATCCGTTTTCCATATATATGTCAATCCTCTATTCCACAAAAATTGAGACGATCTACGCGTCCGGGTAGACCGCCCTCACGATGTACCCCCCCGAGCGCTCGTCGTGCTCGAGCTCGATCAATCCCTGGCGCTCGGCCGCCTCGAGCATCTGGGTGAACGCCCGGAAGCCGTAGTACGATTCGTTGAATCCCGGCTTGCGCCGCTTGAGTGTCTGCTTGACCATCGATCCCCAGATCTTCTCCTCTTCTCCGCGCTCCTCGATCAGCGCGTCGACGGTCTCCACGATCAGATCCAGCCCCCGCTGCAGCTTGTCCTCCTCCTTCTTCGGCCCCGGTTTCTGCTTCTCCTTGCTCTTCGGCGCCGGCGACCGCCTGCGGCCGCGCCCCCGCCGTTCGTCTTTTCGCACGAGGTCGTCGTAGAAGATGAACTCGTCGCAGTTCGCGGCGAGGAGGTTGGAGGTCGAGTTCTTGACCCCCACCCCGATGACGGTCTTGTCGTTCTCCCGCAGCTTGCTGACCAGAGGCGAGAAATCGGAGTCCCCCGAGAGAATGACGAATGTGTCGACATGCGGCTTGGTGTAGCACAGATCGAGCGCATCGACGACCATGCGGATGTCGGCGGAGTTCTTGCCGGATACCCGGACATGGGGGATCTCGATCAGCTCGAACGCCGCCTCGTGCATCGGCTGCTTGAACTCCTTGTACTTGTCCCAGTCGGAGTACGCCTTCTTGACGACGATCGTTCCCTTGAGCAGCAGCCGCTCGATGACCTTGCTGATGTCGAACTCGGCATAATTCGACTCGCGCGCGCCGATAGCGATATTCTCGAAATCACAGAAGACAGCCAGGTTCGCGGTCCGGACATTCTCCGCCATGTCGGTCACTCCAGTGGGTTGATCGCCGGTCGATCGCGACATCCCCGCGGGGAGATGCGCGCGTGCGCGCGCGACATCGCGCGCTCACCGGCAGTATAGCAGGGTCTGCGGCCGATGTAACCCGAATATCAGGGCTTTTGTCGGAGAAACGAGATGGCGGGGGCGGGGAGCATCCCCCGCCGCGCGGCGGGAGCGACAGGCCCCCCGATCAGTCCTCCGCCTCGTACAGGTCCGCTATCTCCGCGTCGCTCAGGGCCCTGTTGTAGAACCTCACGTCGTCGACGATCCCGTTGAAGTGCCAGGGATTGGTGACGCTGTCGTTCTTCCCGATCAGCACGGCGCCGTTGTTCAGGAGCGGCGCCGTCATGCCGGTGCTGGTGCAGGAGAGAGCGCCGTCGAAATAGCACCTGACCTCGTCGGAGAGGGTGACGACGATGTGGCGATACTGGTTGAGGTAGACGTTCTCGTAACATCCCATGACCCAGTTGCCGCCGCTGGTCTGGTGGGTGTAGCTGAGATTGCAGTAGGTCGCCCCCCCGGTCTTGGAAAGGCGAACGGTGTAGTTTCCGAAGTTCGCCCCCTTGTTGACGACGCAGTAGTACCCGGGGGTGCTGGGTCCCCCAACGACGGGCAGCGTCGTGATTCGCGTCCAGAAGCTGACGGTGAATTCGGTGAAATCGAAGGCGGATTCGTCTGGAAGCTCCACGTAATCGTCCGTCCCGTCGAACTGGCAGGCGGCGTCGGGGATCCCGAACCGGTCGGCGACGTACACGGCGCCGTATGCCGTTCCGTGATGGCCGTTGCCGCTCCCGTCCTCGGCGTTCCCCTCGAACGGATAGTATGCGACCAGCCCCGGGATGATCGTGAACGTCGCTTCGGCCGTCTCGCCAGGGTCCATGCCCTCCTTGTACGCCCTGGCCCGAAGGGTCGTTGTGGCGTCCACGGGGATCACCGTCTGGAATATGAATTCGGTCGAGTTGGTATCGGGATCGCTCCCGTCGGTGGTGTAGAAGATCCTCGCAAAGGCCGTGGCGCAGTGGATGATCGCGTCGAGAGGCGCGTGGTACACCCCGCCTTCGGGCTCGAAGTACGGAGTCGCTACATCCTCCAGATCTATGAGGTATGTCTCCTGCGCTATCTCGCTGGGGTTCATGCCGGTCTTGTACGCCCTGGCCTTTATCGTGGAGGTGACCCCGACCTCTATCGAGTCCCCGGTCGCGAAGAGAGCGGACGACTCGTCGGGATCGGTTCCGTCGGTGGTGTAGCAGATAGAGGCATCGGCCGTGGAGCAGGTCATCTTGAGATGCTGGATGACGCTGTAGGCGCCTCCCGCAGGGTCGAGCACGGGGGTGGCGACGGTCTGCTTGTCGGGCCCGGCGGTCGATTCGTCATCGGAGCAACCGGGCGAAAGGACGAGAACGGCAGCGGCGCACAGAATGATTGCGCTTCTCATCATGAGCCTCCCTGATAGAGGGCGGAACACCGCCTCGCTTCCACGTCTATGAACGGATCTCGGCCATCAAGAGGCAATACGCAATCATCATGCCATTTTCGTTTGAGGTTCGTGGTGGGCGAAGAGAGACTTGAACTCCCGGCCTCCTGCTTGTAAGGCAGGCGCTCTGACCAGCTGAGCTATTCGCCCACGGGGCGTGCGTCAGATGAGGGCGACCGGGACGAGGATGCAGTACCCCAGCACGAGCAGGGCCGGGGCGGCCGATATCGAGCCCTGGCCGAGCAGGATGTAGCCGAGCACGATCGAGACGAGTCCCGCCGCCATGATCCATCTCCGGTATTTCCGCACGAGGTGCATCTCCGGGCCTTTCCCGCGCGCGGGGACGTGCGCGCGAACGGGTTAATCATACGAAACGACCCCGAAAAGTCAAGGCGTTCGAGGAACCGCTTGCCCGGCGGGCGGGGCCGCGGGTATCCTCCCCCTCATGACGGGCTGCTTCTTCGCGAGCGACTTGCACGGGCGGATCGAGCGGTACTGCGCCCTCCTCGGGGCGATGAGTGCCGAGCGGCCCCGCGCCGTCTTCATCGGCGGGGACATCCTCCCCCCTCCCGGCCGGGGGGAGCACGACGACTTCATCGCCGGGTATCTGCTGCCGCAGCTCGAGATCGTCCGCGATGTCCTCGGGGGCGACTACCCGCGGGACTTCCTCATCCTGGGGAACGACGATCCGCGCGCCGCGGAGCGGCCGCTCGCCGAAAGCGATCTCGTCTCGTGTAT
>JAQVGR010000083.1 GCA_028696635.1 Candidatus Krumholzibacteriia bacterium
AATATCGGCCGCCCCAACTCCTACAAAGAACACAAAACTCCCTGGCAAATCGCCAGGGAGAAGGTGCCGAATCTCTCCGAACTCGTCCCCCTCATCCCCCCGGTCTTCATAGAAAACCTCATGGAAACGAATCTTGAAAATCTACCCCAGGGGGGTCACGATGTGTCTTCCACTCCCTGTCGGCAGTGTTGCAGTGGAAGTGTTGCAGCGGCAGACGTGCGCCTGAAGGCCTTTCTCCTCTTCCGCCTCATCTTCAACGAGACGGTCATTGCGGTCTTGATTCGGGAAACGTGGATCGGTATCTTATACCTCCGCCGAGCGACGTCTCCGCCCGGCGCCAGAGCGAAAGGAAGAGACCGATGCCGACCTACACCTACGAATGCGAACGGTGCGAGAAGCGGTTCGAGATCGAGCAGCGGATCTCCGATCCGCCTCGCAGACGCTGTCCCTCATGCCGCGGCAAGGTGTTCCGCGTGATCCACCCCGTCGGGCACATCCTCAAGGGATCCGGATTTTACGCGAACGATTACCGCAAGCCGGCCCCGCCGGAGAAAGGCGCCGACTCGCCGGGATCCTCTCCCGCATGCGAGGGGTGCCCCAAGAAGGATGAGGGCTGCTCCTGACGGCCCTGCGGAGACGGAGCGGGAAGACGGCTGTTCCCGGCTGATTCCGGCTGTCCCCGGCTGATCCGGAGAGACGGGGACGGACGGGCGACGATATCCGCCCCGCCGGCTGGCCATCCCGAGACGAAACGGCGTATGTGAAAGGGCCTCCCCCTCGGGAGGCCCTTTTCGTATCGCTGCCGCTCCGGGGGGCTCCCCCCGGAAGGCCCGCCGTTTCGCGGCGGACTATTCGGTATGCACCGCCCCCGACGTGTCGCCGTTGCAGACCGGCTTGGCCGATTCGGCGAGTGCCTTGTCGAGGATACCGGCGGCCTTCTCTATCTCCTCCGCCGACACGTTCAGCGGGGGTCGGAACCTGACCGTTCGCGGACCGCACTTGAGGATGATCATCCCCTTCTTCATCACCGTGGTGATGAAGGCGTCCCTGCAGACCGTGTCGGGAAGATCGAAGGCGCAGAAAAGCCCCAGGCCGCGCGCGTTGGCGACAAATCCGTCGTACTTCTTTTCGAGCCCGCGCAGGCGTTCCTGCAGAAGCGCGCCCATCCTGGCGGCGTTCTCGACGAGACCCTCGTCGCGGATCACCTCGAATACCCTCGTGGCGCGGCACATGTCGACGATGTTCCCGCCCCAGGTCGAGTTGATCCTGCTCGGAACCTTGAATACGCTGTCGACCTCGTTGACGCGCTCGCTCGCCATGATCCCGCACACCTGCGTCTTCTTGCCGAAGGCGAGGATGTCCGGCTCGATCCCGTAGTTCTGATGCGCCCACATCTTCCCCGTCATTCCGACTCCGGTCTGCACCTCGTCGAAGATCAGCATCACCTCGCTCGCGTCCGCTATACGGCGAAGCTCGCGGAAAAACTCGGCGCGGAAATGGTTGTCCCCGCCCTCCCCCTGGATCGGCTCGATGATTATCGCGGCGATGTCGTCGCCGTCGTCGGCGATCGCCTTCTCTATCGCCTTCACGGCCCGCTTCTCGGCCGCTATCACCTCGTCGAGATGGTCCTCGACGGGGAAGACCACCTTCGGGTTCTCGATCCGGGGCCAGGTGAATTTCGGGTAGAGCGCCGTCTTGGTCGGGTCGGTGTTCGTCATCGACATCGTGTACCCGGTCCGGCCGTGGAAGGCCTCGCGGAAGTGAATCACCTTGTGGCCCTTCTCCTCGGTGTATCCCCTGGCGAAGTTCTTCTTCACCTTCCAGTCGAAGGCCGCCTTGAGGGCGTTCTCGACGGCGAGGGCCCCGCCGGAAACGAAGAAGAGGTTCGGCAGCCCCTTCGGAACGGCGATACGGGAGAAGGTCTCCACGAACTCTGCCATCGCCGTGGTGTAGAGGTCCGAATTGGAGACCTTGTTGACCGCCAGCCGGCCGATCTTCCCGAGAAAGCCCTCCTCGACGAGCGCCGGATGGTTGAACCCGAGGGCGCTCGAGGCGAAGAAGGTGAAGAAATCGAGATACTCCCTTCCGGTAGCCTCGTCGTACAGCCAGCTCCCGTGGCTCTTCTCGATGTCGAGGACGAAGGGGAAACCGTCCACCAGCATGTGCTTTCTCAGTGTCGCGTGTACTTCGGCGGCCGGCACGGTAATGCCGGATGTGCGTGCGCGTGGGCTCATCGAATACCTCTTCTCGTCATGGCCTCGATCGGTTCCATCGACAGGCGACGCAGGCGGCGGCGCCGGCGCCCCGAACATGCCCCGGCCTGCGACCGGGATACCATACTATATCAACTATTGCGGAATTTTCAAATAAAAAATAGATCTTCCGTGCGGGAGGGAGAGGGCGGCGGACCCCGCGGTCTGCCGACCCTCTCCCAGAGGTGATCACACCTGCTTCACGCTCCCGTGGAAATGTTTCCGGGGCAGGCCGGCCGATCAATGAGGATTGCGCACCAGGCGGCCGCCGTATTCCTCTATCCGCTCCCTGCGGTCCTCCGGCCGGAACTTCTTCACCTCGACGAGCCGGTGCTCCGAATCGAAGATGAACTCCCTGCCGTGCTCGTAGTATGTCCAGTGCTCGAGGACCTCGCCGTACGCCCTTACGCGCAGGCGATGGACGGGATAGCCGTACTCGTTGTAAACGCTTAACTTATCGGCTTTCCACTGCTGAACGAGGTAGGTGCGGCGGCAGAGCGCGCGCCCGCTCTTCCCCCGGTATGCGCCCGCTTCGGCTGCGCCGGCGGCGAGCAGCGCGACGACCAGAGCCAGGGTCAGACGTCGAAACATGGTCACTTCCTCCTTGGATGTCGTGACACTTGGTGCTGTACTTCAGACCCTGCTGAATCTTATTATACCACATCGTTCCGTCCCGTTTCAACCCGCTCCCTTCGGTGGAGGATCGTTTCCCGTCATGACCGGCCCGGCATCCCGCACCACTTTGCCCCTGTGGGCGGTCCGCCTGCTGATGGTGCTCCTCTTCATCATCTGGGCGAACGCCTTCACGGCGATCAAGCAGTGCCGGGAGATGCTGCCCCCGATGGAGCTCGTGCTCGCGCGGTTCCTGCCGGTCGCCCTCCTCGCGCTCGCATGGCTGCTCTCCTCGCGCCGGAGGCTCGGAGAGGCCCGCGAGGCGCTCCGGGCCGCGCCGCTGCGGCTCGCGGCGATGGGGCTGACCGGCGTTGCGGGGTACAACTATTTCATATTCCTTGCCCAGACCGAGATCAAGCCGGGAGCGGCCGCGCTGCTGACCACGCTCTCCCCGCTCTTCACGCTGATCCTCGCGACGGTCTTCCTGCGCGAGCGGGTGCCGCTGAGACGGATCATCGGGATCGCCGTCGCTTTCGCCGGTCTGTTCTTCGTTGTGCGCTGGGGCCGGATCGGGCTCGGGCGGGTGACCGACGTGCCGAACGCCGAGATGCGGTACACGCTGATCGCCGCGGCTGCCCCCCTCTGCTGGTCGCTCTACACGATACTCGGCAAGGACCTCGTCAGGACCTGGTCGCCGGCGGCGGTCACCGGGCTGCCGATACTCATCGGGACGATCCCGCTGCTGCCGCTGGCCACGCCGGCCTTCTTCGGGCGTCTCGCCGGGTTCGGATGGACCCACTGGGCCTCACTGCTCTACCTGAGCGTCATGAGCACGATCGTGGGCTTCTTCATATGGAACTATGCGCTGCGCCGCCTCCCGGCCACCTCGACGGCCGCGTTCATCTACCTCAATCCTCCCTTCGCCGCGCTCTTCGGCTGGCTCCTGTTCGGCGAGGAGATAACCGGGCGGTTCCTCGCTGGAAGCGCCGTCGTCCTTCTCGGCCTGTGGATGACGCAGCACAGGAGCGGCTCCTGAAAAATCGGTTGCCGCCCCGGGCGGATGTGCGATACGGTCTCCCGGGCGGTCACCGCTCTTCTGCTGATCCGCGGAGGTATCCTGTGGCGACGGCACCGTGCGACAGAGGCGAATGGGGTTCCAGGGCGGGGTTCATCCTCGCCGCGGCGGGCTCGGCGATCGGGCTCGGGAACATCTGGCGGTTCCCCTACACGACAGGCCAGAACGGCGGAGCCGCGTTTCTGCTGATCTACCTCGTCTGCGTCATCCTGCTCGGCGTGCCCGTGATGATCGCCGAGCTGACGATCGGCCGCCACAGCAGGCGCAATCCCGTCGGAGCGTTCGAGGCGATCAGGCCGGGGAGCCGCTGGAGGATCGTCGGATTCCTCGGAGTGCTCACGGGAGTCTGCATCCTCTCGTACTACTCGGTCATCGCCGGCGTCACGGTCGGATACATCTTCAAGACCGTCGCGCACAGCGGCGCCTCGTACGCGGCGTTCACGGCGAACCCCCTCCTGATGATCCCGCTGATGTTGCTCTTCCTCGCGCTCACCGTTCTCGTCGTGCAGGGCGGCGTGCGCAACGGCATCGAGCGGTGGTCCAAGATCCTCATGCCGCTGCTCATGCTGCTCATGGTCCTTCTCATCGTCAGATCGGTCACCCTCGAAGGCGCCGGCCGGGGGCTCTCGTTCTACTTCAAGCCGGATTTCAGCAAGGTGACAGGAAAGACCTTCCTCGACGCGCTCGGCCAGGCCTTCTTCTCGCTGAGCCTCGGGATGGGGGCGATGATCACCTACGGGAGCTACCTGTCGAAGAAGGACGATATCGGAACCTCGGCGCTCTGCGTCTCGTTCTTCGACACACTGATCGCCGTGATGGCGGGTCTGCTGATATTCCCCGCCCTCTTCGCAGCCGGCATGGACCCGGCCGCCGGCCCCGGCCTCGTCTTCGAGGTCCTGCCCGTTATATTCGCCCGCCTGCCCGGCGGCACCCTGATCGGGGCGGCGTTCTTCCTGCTCCTCGCCGTGGCGGCGCTCACCTCGACGATCTCGCTCCTCGAAGTGGTCACCGCGTGGCTCGTCGACGAGAAGAGCATCCTGCGCAGGCGCGCAGTCTGGATCGTCGCCGCGATCGCGTTCGCGTTCGGCCTTCCATCGGCCCTCTCGCTCGGCGCGGTGGAGCGGCTCGGCGATCTGCCGGGGATCGGCATGAGCTTCTTCGGGTTCATGGACTGGCTGTTCGGAAACGTGATGCTCGCCGTGGGAGCCGTGTTCATCTCCATCTTCTTCGGCTGGGTCTGGGACCGGAGAGCGTCCCGCGCAGAGATAGAACAGGGATGCCCCTCGTACCGCAAATGCGCCCCCGCGGTGACCTACCTCCTGAAGTTCTTCTGCCCGATCGCCATAGGGATCGTGCTGTTCTTCCTTTTCAGGGACCTCGTCGCGGCGGGATGACCCCTGCGGCGGGCGGAACAGGCCGCCGGGCGCGCATCGGGAACTCGGGCGCCGCAGTCCCCCGACACGTCGCCGGCGGGCGCCCCCCCGCGGAGAACGACCGTCAGATATTTATGAGGCGAATCCGCTATATTACCGGAGTCGTCATTGACACCCGCCGCGAAGGGGGGTATAATGTAATCGAACGTCCCTGCTGAACTGGTGAGGTGAGTCGCTCTGGAGTAAAAGCAAATCCGCGGGCTCAACTCTTTGTGAGTTTGATCCGGATTGATTCACTTCCACGGTCCCGGCGGGGACTTTTTTTTATGCCTGTGCCCGGCGGGAGGCGGCGACCTGCGGGAGGCGGCGATCCGCCGGCAGGCGGCGATCCGCCGGGATCATCCGTGGGGTGGAGGGGGTCTCCGGGGTGGGCTCCTCTCTACGTCGCGCGGATGGTCGCGCGGATGCAAAAAGGCCCTCTCGCCTGTCGGCGAAAAGGGCCTTCGACAGTCCAGCCGACGTGGCCGGCACGCGCCGCCGCTACTCCTCCCAGCGGTCGACTTCCCCGCTGACCAGCCAGATGTATCGCTTCTTCGCCTTCTGCCGCGGGTCCCGGTAGATCCACTGTTCCTGCATGACGTTGCCGATATCGCTCGTGTTCATCTCGTCGGGGAATCCCCACGACTCGATCGCCGCCTCGCGCTTCATCCCCTTGAACAGCTCGTTGTCCCGTATCGCCTGGGCCGTGCGCTTTCCGAAGGTGCGAAGGTTCAGCCGGTACCGCTTCTCCGGATTGTCGAACCAGAAGAGCCGCTCCATGGCCGTTTCAAACTCCTCCCTGGTCACGGGCCGCTCGAGGTTCATCCCATGGCGGAACTTGCGGTTGTTCGGGCCCTTGACGCCGACGGCGCAGGACCAGTGCAGATCGAGCTCCACGATCTCGACCTCGGTCCCCCGGTCGATGACCCCGTTCTGCCCGAGGTCGACGATCAGGGACCGTGTCCATGCCTTCCGTCCGATATATACATCCTCGAGCTCGTCGACTTCCTCGATGCCGAGATCCTTGTCGAGCGTGTCGACCGTCTTCTTCCAGAAATTGCAGCCAGGTGTGAGCAGCACGAGGGCGCAGAGTGCGGAAACGAGATATTTCGTACTGTTCAAGCGATCTCCTCCTTGCCGTACCGATTGCCGGCCATGCATCAGTAACATAGAAATACGGCCCCGGTCAATCAAGCATTTTCTAGCAGACGCCGCGCAGATGACGCAGGCGCAGACCCGCTCCCGCCCCCTCTACATCCACAGTGATCACGTCGAACCGGAATTCCCGGACCCCGTCGTCCGTGCCGCCCGAAGCGAGCATCAGCGCGGCGGTTCGGCGCATCGATTGCAGCTTGCGCCGGTCGACCGCTTCGGCGCCGCCGCCGAACCGGCCCGAACGCCTCGTCTTGACCTCGACGAAGACGAGGCACGAGCCGTCAAGCGCTATGATATCTATCTCGCCCCGTCCTGCGCGCCTGTTCCGCCCGACGACCCGGCATCCGATCAACTCGAGCCATGCGCAGGCGATCCTCTCGCCGGCGCGACCGCACGCCGCCTTCCCGTCCACAGCCGCCTCACCTCCCGGACGCGTGCCGGCCGGTACCTCAGTCGCCCCCCGGCCGTGCGGATACCGGCCCGTCAGACCTCCAGCCGCACGCGGAATGTTCGCCGGTGGACCGGCGAGGGCCCGAATTCCGCTATGGC
>JAQVGR010000084.1 GCA_028696635.1 Candidatus Krumholzibacteriia bacterium
TGCTCGAGTACCGGGCCGAGGATCTCCTGATCGAGGGGAGCCCCAACTTCATCCTGCCCACCCTCGGGGCGAACTACCACTTCTGGAGCGACGAGAGGAAGGACTTCTACGCGGGAGGGTTCGCCACCCTCGGCGTGATCGTCTCGGGTGTAGGTTTCAATATGGACCTCGAGAGCGACTGGGCCCTCGGGCTCAACGCCGGGATGGACTACACGGTCTCGGGGCCGTGGACGCTCGGGATCACGATGAAGTATATCGACTTCGGCACCCTCGATTTCTCTGTCCTGCCGGAGGGGATTCAGGGGCTCGTCTGCGACAACGGCGGGTTCGGGGTCGGGGGCCTCAACTTCCTCTCCGCCACGGCGGGGGTGGGGTACCGCTTCTAGAGAGGAAAGGTGATCGCGATGTCGGGTGAGAGGAACGCGAATGCGGTCGTTCTGCTGGTCGCCATGCTGTCGACGGTTCTCTTCGCGCCGTTTTCCGTCCATGCGAGAAGGTTCACCCTCGGTCCGCGGATCGGGATGATCGTCGCCAACATCACCGAGACCCCTCCCGAGTGGGACGACGACAAGGAGTACCGCGTGGGCCTCAGCGCCGGGGCCTTCTTCGACTGGTCGATCACCGAGACGGTCAGCATACAGCCTGAGATCCTCTACACGCGCAAGGGGGTCCTGAGCAATCTCTACGACGGTCTCGTCGCCGTCGACCTCGACGCATATTTCGACTACGTCGAGCTGCCGATCGTGCTCAAGTATGCCTTCAGGCCGGGGGAGCGCCTGCGCCCGTGCCTCTACGCGGGGCCGATCTTCGCCTACTGCCTCTCCGTGGAGGCGCAGATCTCCGCCTGGATCCTCTCGACCACGGTCGATTTCTCCTCGTTCGCCCACACGACCGATTTCGGGGCCCTCGTCGGTGCTGGACTCTCGTACCCGCTCGGGCCGGGAGCGGTCACCCTCGACGCCCGTTTCCAGCGGATGTTCACCAATGCCATTCTCAGCGGCGATTTCGAGATTGACGGTTCGGAGCAGACGATCTCGGAGGACGATTTCAAGCACTACGGATTCGTCTTCATGGCGGGGTACGCGTTCTAGGGCCGGAAAATTATTTGATGGAACTTCCCCCGGGCCATATTTTATAATAACCGTCTGGAATTACCCGCGGAATCCCGGCTCCCCTGACCGCCGGGGCGGCGTCCGACGAGCCGGGGAGTACCGGGCATCTTTTTTGATGCGCACCGCGGCGCCCTGCGCCGCGTCGACAACATCATCCGCCGACGGAGGATAAGCCGATGCACAGAAAGGGAATAGCAATCGTCTCCCTCCTGGCCCTCGCGGCGTTCCTTCTCCTGACGAGCTTCGCATCGGCCCAGCAGAGCGGCCCGAAGCTGATGATCAGGGACAAGGAGCCCGACCTGGGCGATTTCTACGAGGGGACCGACATCGATTACGCCTTCACGATCCGAAACACCGGGATAGGCGAGCTGCACATTCTCAGCGTCCGCCCCGGCTGAGGGTGCTCGGTGGCCGACTATGATGAGGTCATCCCTCCCGGGTCGGAGGGCAGGATAAACGTCAAACTCATCGGATACAAGCTCCCCACGGGGAAGTTCAAGAAGAGCTTCACGGTCAAGACGAACGACCCCGAGAACGAGAAGGTGATCCTCTACGTCTCGGGGAACGTCCAGAAGATCTTCGAGGTTTCCAAGGGGCTCTCGCTGACCGGATACCGGAACGAGGAGCCGCGCGACGAGGTCATTGTGACCTCGACGGTGGAGACGCCGATCGCCATCACCGGCTACCACTGGTCGGACAAGACCAAGGAGCGGGAGATCCTCGAGGAGGCGATAGGGGTGAAGATCACCCCCCTCGAGAAGGGCAGGAAGCACAAGCTCGAGACATGGATGAAGAAGCATCTGCCGCCGCGGCAGTATTTCGCCGATATCGTCCTCGAGACCGATTTCGACAAGCTCCCGGAGAAGCAGATAGCGTTGCGCGTTCAGGTGATGGACGACGTCGAGGTTCACCCCAACTCCATCTACATGCACGAGCTCCTCGTCTCCGAGGGGACGTCGAAGAGCTTCGAGAAGGCGCTCTCGATCATCGCCTCGCGGGGCGATTCGCTGCGAGTCCTCGAGATCACGCCGAGCGACGAGACGATCACGTACAACATCCGCGAGGTCAAGCCGGGAAAGGCCTACACGGTCCGCTTCCAGATCAGGCCCCCCTCCATCCCGGGGAAGTACGAGGCCGCCCTGACATTCAGGACGAACTACAAGGGGTACGAGACGATAGAGGTCCCCATCAAGGGGGCGGTCAGGGTCGTGCAGGAAAGCAAGTGAGCCCGCCGGACGGCGGGGGACGAATGGCGGGGGTGAACGCCTCGGGCGGGTCACCCCCGTTTTCGAAAGGACCATACCGATGAGGAAGATCCCGGGATTCATCGCGGCCCTGGCGATCGCCGCGATCCTCGCTCCGGGCCCGGCCCGGGCGGCGGACGGACAGGCGGCGAAGGCCGCGTACGACAGCGTCATGACGATGATCAGGCAGGGGCAGGGGCGGATGCCGATGGATCAGTTGATCGAAAAGGCCGAGACGGGGCTGCAGGGGATCCTCGATCGTTTCCCCGGCACCGCCGCGTCGGGGAGCGCCCGGCTGGTGCTCGGCCAGATCTACTCGGGGATCGGCAGGCCCGACGACGCGCGCGCGCATCTGGCCGCCTTCCTCGACGCCGGTTACGAGAAGGATCCGAACGAGGTCCACATGGCCTGGTTGATGCTCGGCAACGTCGCCCTCGAGGAGGAGAAGTTCGAGGAGGCCCGCGAATGGTACGGCAAGATCGCGGCGGCGGACGGCGTGAACCAGCAGGCGATGCAGATGGCCAGGATGAGCATCGAGCGGATCGAGACGATCAAGAAGCTCAGGATCGGCGCCCCCCTGATCCCGTTCGAGGCCGTCGATATCGCCGGCAAGCCTCTCGCGCCGGCCGACTACAAGGGGCGCGTCGTGCTGCTCGACTTCTGGGCGACCTGGTGCGCGCCGTGCCGCGCCGAGATGCCGACGGTGAAGGGGATCTACGCGAAGTACCACGAGAAGGGGTTCGACATCATCGGCGTCTCCCTCGACAACGACCGGGCCGCCCTGGACCGGTACCTCGACGACGAGGAGATCCTCTGGCGGCAGGTATTCGACGGCAAGGGATGGCAGGCGGAGCTCGGGCGGATATACGGGGTCAGCTCCATCCCCGCAACCTTCCTGATCGACAGGCAGGGGAGGATCCGCTACAAGAACCTGCGCGGAGCCGATCTCGAGGAGGCCGTCGGGAAACTGATCGCCGAGAAATGACGGCCGCCGGCAATGCCGACCGCAGACGGGGAGAGGGCCGCACCCCTATCTGCTTCTCCCCTCGAGGAACGCCTTCCGGTTGATCTCTCCCGTTCCCTTCGGGGCCATCTTCTCGACGACCTCGAGCCAGATCTTCTCGTCGAGGTCGAGCGATTTCGACAGCACGCCGAGCAATATCGTGTTGACGAGCCTGGGATTGCCCAGCTCCGTCGCGATCCCGATCGCGTCGATGATCTTCGCCTGCGGCGCGCGCGCCCTGATCCGCTCGATCACGTCGCCGGGGTAGGAGAACTTCCCGGTGGCGGTGATCGGTGGGACGAGCCGCTGGGAATTCGCGATGATCTTCCCGCCCTCGGCGAGCTGGTGCACCCACCGCAGGCTCTCGGCGAGCTCGAACCCGAGGATCACGTCCGCCTCGCCGGACGGGATCAGCGGAGAGTGGACCTTCCCGCCGAACCGGACATGGCTCGTGACGACGCCGCCGCGCTGGGACATCCCGTGGACCTCGCTCTTCTTCACGTCGAGGCCCGAGCGAAGCGCGACCGCCGAAAGCATCTCGCTGGCCAGGATCACGCCCTGCCCGCCGACTCCGACGATCAGTACGTTGGTTACTCCGTTCCTCATGCGGGGTTCAACTCCTTTCGGGCGCCGTTCACTCGGCCGCGGCGGGGCCGATCGCGTCGGCCGGACAGACCTGCGCGCATATCGTGCATCCGGTGCAGGTCGACGCGTCGATCTGCGCCTTCGGCCTTCCCTTCTCGTTCGTCTCGGAGCTCGCCGAGATCGAGGGGCAGCCGACCCTGAAGCATGCTCCGCAGGCGGTGCAGACTGCCGCGTCGACCGCGTAGGGGGCCTGGGCTATCTTCTTCGGGAAGAGCATGCACGGCCGGTTGGTGATGATCACCGACGGCGCGTCCCGCTCGATCTCCTCGCGCAGGGCGGCGGAGGTCTCTTCGAGGTCGTACGGATCGACGACGCGCACGTGCTCGACGCCGAGGGCCTTGACGAGCCGGACGAGGTCGATCGCGTGCGTCTTCTCCCCCATCAGGGTCCTCGCGGTCCCCGGGTGGTCCTGGCCGCCGGTCATCGCGGTGATCCTGTTGTCGACGATGATGTACGTCGACCTGGTCCTGTTGTAGACGGCCGAGGCGAGGGCCGTGATTCCGCTGTGAAGGAAGGTGCTGTCGCCTATCAGAGCGACGACGGGCTTCCCGGTCTTGCCGGCCTTCTCGATGCCGAAGGTATGGCCTATCGAGGCTCCCATGCAGAGGCAGGTGTCTATCTGGCTGAGCGGAGGGAGCGCGCCGAGGGTGTAGCAGCCGATGTCCCCCGTGGTCAGCACCTTGGCGTTGCGCAGCGAGACGAGCATCCCGCGGTGCGGGCACCCCGGGCAGAGGACCGGGGGCCGGGGAAGGACCTGTTCGGGCTCGGCCGCCGAGGTCGGAGCCTTGGCGGCGGGCTCGAGGACTCCCGCCTCGATGAACCCGTCGCGCACGCGGTCGACGTCGAGCTCGAGGAAGTTGGAGAAGAACTTCTTCCCCTCGACGGTGATCCCCGCGGCGGCGATCTGCTCCTCGTAGAACGGCTCTAGCTCCTCGACGACGAAGAGCCGCCCGACCTTCGAGGCGAAGTCGGCGATCTTCTTCATCGGGAGCGGATATCCCAGGCCGAGCTTGAGGATGCTCGCGCCGGGGAGGGCCTCCCTGGCGTGCTGGTACGCGATGCTCCCCGTGACGATCCCGACCTCGCGGTCGTTCCACTCGATGCGGTTGAGCGGGGTCTGCTCGGCGAACTCCTTGAGATTCTCCAGCCGCTCGATGACGAGCTTGTGCCGCTTGATCGCGTGGGCCGGCACCATCACGTACTTCTCGATATTGCGCTCGAAGCCGCCGCGCTCGGCGGTCGAGCGTTCCCCGATCGTGACGATCCCCTTCGAGTGGGATATGCGCGTGGTCACGCGGAGCATCACGGGGGTGTCGAACCGCTCGCTGATCTCGAAGGCGGCACCGACGAAGTCCTTCGCCTCCTGGCTGTCCGACGGCTCGAGGACCGGGATCGAGGCGAATTTTCCGTAGCAGCGGTTGTCCTGCTCGTTCTGGGAGGAGTGCAGGCTCGGGTCGTCGGCGCTGACGAGGATCAACCCCGCGCCGACCCCCGTATAGGTGAGGGACATCAGCGGATCGGCGGCGACGTTGACGCCGACATGCTTCATCGCGGCGATGGCGCGCGCGCCTCCGTAGCTGGCGCCGACGGCCACCTCGAGTGCGACCTTTTCGTTGATCGCCCACTCGGCGTATATCTCGTCCTTGAAGAACTGCGCGATCGTCTGCAGTATCTCGGTGCTCGGCGTGCCGGGGTACGCGGAGGCGAACTCGCCGCCGTACTCGTAGACGCCGCGCGCGAGGGCCTCGTTTCCGGAGAGCAGCATCTCCATATCAGGGTTCCTCCCGGTCGTCGATGTGGCCTGTCCATCCGTGTGTCGTCAAGCGGGGTCGCGTCATGGCCTTAGAAAGGTAACCGAAAAACCGGAATAATTCAACCATAAGTGTGCCGCCTCCCGGGAAAAGAATGGTGGCGCCGGGGAGTGGAATCCCTTACGATAGCGGCGGTTGCGAAGAACGGGAGGGAACGGGACGGTTGACAGCCCCGGATACGGGATCGATGTAGAAGTGACACGCTTCGACGAGCGGGACACCGTCTTCTCCCGCGAGGCCCTCGTGTGGGGGAGCGCGGAGGAGATCGAATATCACCGGAATAATCCCGGCAAAGAGGACGTCGATCGCCGCCTGGCCCGTTTCATCCTTTCCAAGATGGAGGCGGGCGCCGGATGCGATCGCATGGCCAGGGCGGTCTACGAATCTCATTTCATGACCTCGGCGGCCCTGGCCCTGCCGGACATGGTCGACGGCGTCCCCGCGGGGGGGCCTCTCGAGCGAGACCCGCGCGAGGCGACCCTGATGATCAAGGAGTATGCTCGGGCGATCGGGGCCGATGACGTGCGCATCGGCCCGCTGCGCCCCGAATGGGTCTACTCCCATCGCGGCTCGAGACCGTTCTTCGGAGACGGCGGGTACGTCAACGAGCCGTACTTCACCGGCCTGCCCCCGGGGTACGAGGGTACCCGGTACGGCGATCCGCTCTCGTGCGATCATCCGACGGCGGTCTCGATGGCGTTCGGCCAGGAGAAGGAGCTGATAGCGACCGGTTCGAGCCGCGCAGTCGATTTCGAGGTCGGCAGGGTCTACGCGCGATCGGTGATCGCCTCGGTGCAGCTCGCCCGCTTCATCCGCGCGCTCGGATGGCCGGCCCGCGCGCATCATATGCGCAACTACCTGATCCTCTGCGTACCGGTCGCCGTCGACGCGGGCATCGGCGAGCTGGCCCGATGCGGCTACGTGGTGAGCCGATCGCTCGGCGCGAACTTCAGGCTCTCCGCCGTCACGACAGCCATGCCGCTCGCTCACGACGGGCCGGTCGACATCGGGATGCAGGACTTCTGCGCGAAGTGCCGCAAGTGCGCAGAGAACTGTCCGTCCGGGGCGATCCCGAAGGGGGAGAAGACCGTCGTGCGGGGGGTGAGCAAGTGGGCTATCGACGCCGAGGCCTGCCTGTTGTACTGGGGGCGCAGCGGCTACACCTGCTCGATCTGCTCGGCGGTCTGTCCCTGGACGAAGCCGCGCACCGTCCTGCACCGCGCGG
>JAQVGR010000085.1 GCA_028696635.1 Candidatus Krumholzibacteriia bacterium
GCATCCGCCCCGCCTCGACGATCGCCTCGCGCGCGGCGAGCCCCCCGCGCCGGAGCCGGTTGATCGCGTCGACGAGTATGATCGAGTCGTTCACGGCGATCCCGGCGAGCATGATCAGGCCGATGTACGCCATGATGTTGAGCGGACGGCCGAGCACGAGGAAGATCAGTATCCCCCCGACGCCGGCCAGCGGTATCGTCAGCAGGATCACGAACGGGTGCAGGAGCGACTCGAACTGCGCGGCGAGCACCATGTAGACGAGGACCACCGAGAGGATCAGCGCGAACCGCAGGTCGGCGAACTCCGCGCGGCGTTTCGCCTCGGCGCCGGTTATCCCGACGGAGTACCGGTCGGGAAGGTCGAGCACGGCGAGCCTTCCCCTGATGTCGGCGATCGCGTGATCGAAGGGGCGCCCCTCGCGCTTGTGCGCCGTCACGAGGACCGAGCGCACCTGGTTGGTCCGTATGATCTCGCGCGGGGCGCTGCCGATCTCGATCGAGGCGAGCTCGTCGAGACGGATCCTGCGCTCTCCCGAGGAGACGTACGACCGCTCGAGGTCTCCGAGAGACGCGTCGGGGAGCTTCAGCGTGATGTCGCGTCTCTCGCCGTCGTCCTCCCAGTCACCCGCGACGCGCCCCGAGAGGCGGTCTTCGAGGCTCGACGCGACCTCGGTGAGGCCGACCTCGAGCATCCCCGCCCGCAGCCGGTCGACGACGATGTTCACCTCGGGCCGGCCGCCTTCGACCGAGGTCTCTACATTGTACAGGTCCTCCACCTCCGACATGCGCTCCTTTGCCGCGGCGGCGAGGGATGCGAGCGTCTCGATCTCCTCGCCGGAGATCTCCACGACGACGGGGGCCTCGGAGGTCCCCAGCGTCGCCGGCAGGGCGGTCTGGTCCTGCGCGATGCGGGTCCGCACGCCGGGCAGTCCGGCGACGCTCGAGCCGAGCCCCGCCATGATGCGGTCGTCGGACAGCCCGTGGCCGCGTCGGAACCTGATGCGCATCACGGCGGAGTTCTCGTCCTCGAAGAGCGAGTTCTCGTCCCCGACGAGACCGCCGACGGGCCCGGCGGTGCTGTAGATCGTCTCGATCGCGCCGGGGAAGACGGCCCTGACCGCCTCCTCGAGACCGACGATCGTCCCGTCGGTGCGCGAGAGCTCGGTTCCCTCGGGGAGGCTGAGCCTGATCGAATACTCGTCCGCGTCGGCGGACGGGATGAACTCGCTGCCGATGACGGGGATCAGCAGCGCCGCGGCGGCGACGAGCAGCGCGGCTGCTCCCGCGACGATCCCCTTCCGGTCGAGCGCGCGCTCGAGCAGCGCTCCGTACCGGCGGAATTGCACGGACCGCTTCGCCTCCGCCCGGCCGGTGCCCCTGAGAAACCGCCCTGCGAGCATGGGAATGACGAGCACCGCCACGGCGAGCGAGGAGATCAGCGAGAATGCGACCGTCCAGGCCTGGTCCTTGAACAGCGCGCCGGCCGTGCCGTGCAGGTAGACGATCGGGAGGAAGACCACTACCGTCGTGATCGTCGATGCGGAGATCGCCCCGCCGACTTCCGATGCGCCGGCGGCGGCCGCCTCCCGGGGCCCCATTCCCGCTTCAATGCTGCGCACGATGTTCTCCACGACGACGATGGCGTTGTCGACGAGCATCCCGGCCCCGAGGGCGAGACCGCCGAGCGTCATGATGTTCAGCGAGAGCCCGTTGAAATACATGAGGTTGAAGGTCGCCAGGATCGAGACCGGTATCGAGACGCTGATGATCGCCGTCGTGCCGATGCGCCTGAGGAACACATACAGCACGAGCACGGCGAGGAGAACGCCGACAAGCGCGGTCTGACGGACCTCGCCGATCGCCCCGTCGATGAACAGCCCCTGGTCCTGCACGATCCGCAGCTCGTATCCGGGCAGGGCGCCCTCGAGCCGCGCGATCCCGCGGCGCAGGTCCCGGCTCGCCCTGACCGTATTGTATTTCACCTCCTTGAAGATCGACAGTCCGACGCAGCGCGCGCCGTCGAGCCGCACGATGTTGCGCGGATCGCGGCTCTTCAGGCCGACCCGGGCCACGTCGGAGAGGTGCACGGGGGTCCTTCCCGGCGCTCGCCCGTCCTCCGAAGCCGCTGTGGAGGCGCGCTCCTTCCATGCGACCACGAGCGACCCGATGTCGTCGATCGACTCGAACGAACCGACGCTCCTTATCAGGTACTCGATCCCCATCTCGGTGATCGTTCCGCTCGACGCGTCGGCGTTGTACGAGCCGATCGCCTGCGCGATCTGATCGACGCTCAAGCCGTACGCCTCGAGCAGGTACTCGTCGGTTTCGACGAGCACCTCGGCTTCCTCACCGCCCGCGATCTCTACGCCCGCGATCCCCTCGATCCGCACCAGCTCGTTGCGGATGTAGTTCTCGGCGGTCCGCCTGAGGACGTCCATGTCTCCGATCTCAGGGTTCATCAGCGCCACGGTCATGATCGGGTCGGAGTTGGGATCGTGTTGGGTGATCGTGATCCCATCGAGGTCGGCGTTCTGCCCGAAATCGGCGGCGACCTTCTGCAGCTCGAGAAACGCCTCGTCCATGTCGCGGTCCCACGCGTATTCTACGGCGACGCGGGCCGCGCCGACCCGGACCGTGGAGGTCACGCCGGTGACCCCCTTCTGCCGGAAGACGAGGTCCTCGAGGGACTCGATGAACTGCCGCTCGATCTCTTCGGGGGGGCGCTCCCCCGCCTGGAGCTCCACGTACAGCCGCGGAGCGGCCATTTCGGGGAAGAGATCGATGCCGAGCCGGCCCAGCGAGATCACTCCGAGCAGGGTCACGCCGAGCACGATCATGAGGACCGTGATCGGATGCCTCACGGAGAATCGGGGGATGCCGCTCATCACTGCACGACCTTGACCCTGGAGTTGCCCCGCAGCGTCTCGAAGCCGCGGACGACGAGCCGATCGCTCAGGGCGAGACCCTCGACGACCTCGACGCGCTCGGGGTTCTCGAGGCCGGTCGTGATGATCCGCTCGAGCGCCGCGCCCTTCTGGACGATGAAGACCGTCTTGCCCCGCTGCTTGACCTGGATCACGCTCTTGGGGATCACGATGACGCTGTCATGCCGGGCGACGACGATCTCCGCCCTGACGAACATCCCCGGGCGGAGCAGCAGATCACCGTTGTCGATGCCGATCGAGACGGGGAACGAACGGGTCGTCTCGTCGAGGGCGGGGGAGACCTCCTCGACGGTCCCCGAGAGGGTGTCGTCGGGGACGGTGTAGTTCGTCACGCGGACCGGCTGCCCCGGCCGGACCCGCCCCAGCTCCTTGCCGGGCAGGCTCGCCTGGAGCTGCAGGCCGCTGTACTCCTGTATCACTGCGAGCTCCTTGCCCGTCTCGACCGTCACGCCCGGCGAGTAGTACGGGAGCGAGGTGATGATCCCTTCGAAGGGGGCCGATACGCGCAGCTTGGCGAGGCTGATCTTCGCGTTCTCGTAGTCGTACTGTGCGTTGATGAACGCGCGTTCGGCGTCCTTGAGCTCTCCGTAGGTGATCCCGCCCTTCTCGTGGAGGGTCTGCTGCTTCTCGTACTCGAGCCTGCGCGTTTCCAGGGTCAGCAGCGCCGCGTCGATCCTGATCGTGTTCTCCGCCTCCTCGTTGACGATGCGGATGATCTCGGCCCCCGTGCGCACGCGGTCGCCGAGGGCGTACGGCTTGCCGGTCGCCGGGTTGGTCATGCGCCGGTACTCGCCGGCGGTCTCCACCTTCAGCGCCGCCTCCATCTCGGCCCTGACCGAGCCGGTCGCGACGACGAACTCCTCTATCGAGCCGGGACGGATCTCCTCGACCGACACGGGGACGGCGACCTCGAGATCGCGGCCCTCGTCGCCGCCGCCGCACGAGCAGAGCAGCCCGGCGGCGCATATAACCGGCAGCAGAAGCTTCTTCACGTCATACTCCTTGCGTATCGTTCTCCAGGGCGGGGCGGTCCTTCTCGAAATCCCACAGCGTCTTGATCTTCAGGTCGAGGAGCTGCAGCTTGTAGTCGATCAGGGCGTTCAGCTCGTTCATCCGCGCGCTCGAGAGAGTCTGCCGCGACAGCCCCAGCTCCCTCGAGTCTATCGAGCCGCCGCGGTAGAGCTCGAGATTGACCTCGTAGGTCTGCTCGGCGCTCTCGACCCGCTTGCGGGCGAGGGCGATCTGCGCCTCGAGGTTCTCGAGGCGGCGGTACGAATCCCGTATCTCGATGATGATGCCGTTCTTCTGATCCTCGAGCTGCAGTCTGCTGCTCTCGAGGCTCGTCTCGCTCGCGCGGATCGTGTTCTTCCGGCGCCCCCAGTCCCACAGGGGGATGTCGAACTGCACGCCGACGTACTGGTCCTGCGTCGGCGTGTCGTAGATCCGCTCGAATTCCTCGTCGGTTCCCGTCGTGCCGTAGCGCAGGACGAGGTCTCCCCTGAACTCGTTCGTCGTGCTGGCCTGCACGACGGCGTTGTACGCCTGCTCTATCTGGATCCGCTGCTGTCGCAGCTCCATCCGGTTCTCGACGCCGTGCCGCACGGCGAACTCGAGGTCGACCCCGACCGGAGCGAACGATATGTCCTCGTCGACGTCTACCTCCTCGTCCAGGGGCAGGCCGATCAGTTTCTTGAAGGCGTCGAGCGCCCCGGCGAGCGAGACCCGGGAGTTGCGGTACGAGATCTCGCTGGAGAGCATGTCGACCTCCGCCTGGGAGAGGTCGGATTGCCTGCCGATCCCCGCCTCGTACTTCCCCTGCATGATCCGGTACGCCTCCCGGTCCGTCTCGAGGGCGTCGCGATTGATGTCCACCTGCATCTTCTGCGAGTAGACGCCGAAAAAATTCGTCATGACGCTCTGCTCGATGGCGAGGCGGTCGATCGCGTACTGGAGGCGCCTGTTCTCGAAGTCGAGCTCGAGCTCCTCGAGCTCCATCCTCGTCCTGTTGTAGGTGAACAAGGGCTGCTGGAGCTGGAGGTAGAGGCGGTTCTGCCAGGTGGTGCTCTCGCGGTCCCCCGCCTCGCTGTACGAGTCCTGCCAGGTGAGGCCGTTGTTGAGGGAGAGGGTCCCGTCTGTCCATTTGAGCGGCTGTTCTATCGTGAAGGTGCCCGACGAGCTCGTGTTCTCGCTGCTGTACCAGGTCGAGAAGTAGTCGTCGAACTGGTCGAGGTTCGAGTAGGTGATCGGCTCCAGCGTCAGGCGCAGCTGGGTCTTCAGCCCCGCCTCCTGCGCGCGCAGCCTCGCCTCGCTTCCCTCCAGGCGCAGACGGGAGTACGTGATGTTCGGGCTGTGCTCGAAGGCCGTCTCGATCGCCTCCCGCAGGGAGACGACGCGGGCCGTGCCGGCGGCCGCGGCGCCGGCGAGCGCCAGGGTCGCCGCCGCCAGGAGCGCCGCCGGACCCCTTCCCGCACGTGATTGAAATGCCATCCGCGATTCCTTTCTGCCTGTCTACCTGCGCACCCAGCGAGCCGCGTCGGCGATCACGGCGCGGGCTCCGGACCTGTTCGTTATCTCGACGCTCGTCCCGCCCTCCGAGATATAGTACGAGCCGATGAAGTTCCATCCGTCCTCGGCCGAGTTGAGGTCGACCTCGGCCTCGTCGACGCCGTCGTCGTGGCTCACGAGGAGGCGGATCTTCCCGTAGTCGGTGTCCTCGCCCCGGTGCCGCCACGGCATCTCGATCCTGTTCACGTAATAGTAGACGTCGTAGTGTCCGCTGGCGGGGATCGCGGCGGTGAATCTCGCCGTGCGGTTTCCCTTGCCCCCGGTCGTGTAGCGGGCCGAGCGGACGTACCCTCCCCAGAACTTCGCGTTGACCGTCGGGAGCCACTGGTTCGTCTGCTCCCAGAGACGCATCCCCACGTATTTCTCGTCGTCGGCGGACGGTCCGCGGGGGATCAGCGAGTGGAGCAGGCTCTTCGAGCCGCCTCCCTCGAAGCCGAATCCCGGATCCTCGTTGTCGACTATGATCTCGTCCGGCCCGACGGGCTCGATCTGCCGATCGAGGTCGCGCTCGCCGTCGAACGGCTCGGCCTTGCGCCGCAGCTCGGGCTCGCCGTGAAACTCCGTCTCGATGAGCGTCGGGAGGTTCCGGGCGATCAGCGTGTTGATCTCTATCGAGGACGGCTGGAAATCGAGGACGAAGCCGAGCTCCTTCGTCCGCCCCGCGCCGATGCGGATGTACCGTTCGAAGCTGCCGCCGAGGGTCATCGTCGCCGTCACGGTGCGGACCGGCCCGAACCCCCTGCCGCGCCCCATGTTGAGATCGCGCTGCCGCATCGCGACATGGAACAGCCCGTCGACCGGCTCCGGGTTGGAAACGCTCAGGCGCACCTGCCAGCGCTCGCGGTCGCCGTCGAGGACCTTGTACAGCTCGGGGCTGGAGAAGAGGTATCCCGGCATCTCGGTCGATTCGAACCAGCCGGCGGCGAGCTCCTCGAGATCGACGCCTCCCTCGGCGCGCAGCGCCCCGGCGACCGCCGCGGGGGGTATCGTGGAGAAGCGGTACCGTTCGAAGATCCCCGAGAAGACCGCGTCGAGCCGCTCGCGTCCGATCCCGCTCTCGATCATCCGGATCAGGTAGTCGCCCTTCGACCTGAGCGTGTAGTGCGCCAGGCCCCGGTCCTCCGGATCGGCGAGGATCTCGCTCAGGCTCCGCTCGGCCAGCCGCAGGTTGACCCGCTCCTCGGGGGTCAGCCCGAAGACGAAGCGCATGAATCCCATCCTCGCCTCCTCGATCCGCGAGAGGTACCAGGCCTGCAGGGCCATGTCGAGGAACGGCATCCCGTCCGCGCCGACCGCCGTGCGGAACTCGAGCAGGTTGGGGAAGACGTTGTACGACGCCTGCCGGGCGAAGGGGTCGTCGCTGTCGAAGCGGGGCCGGGAGAACCCGCCGGTCATGGTCGCGCCGACGAACCGCGAGAAGATCCCCGCCTGGTTCTCGGCGGCCGAGACGTCCTGGTTGCTGCGCTCGGTCCGCCGGTCCATCC
>JAQVGR010000086.1 GCA_028696635.1 Candidatus Krumholzibacteriia bacterium
GAACGGGCTCGGGACCATCCCGTTCGAAGGGAAATGCTTCGGAAGGACCTTCTGGTTCACCGGCCTGGACGGATACCTGTGCAGCGCAGACACGACGTCATGGGAGAGCGCCGCTGTGGCGAGGGTGGGGGAGGATCTCGACGCGACACGATCCTGGATCTTCCGTCTCGCCACGGGGGCCGGAAGGGAGTACGCGCTCGGGCTGACGATCCTCCCCCCCGCGGAGCACGACGGCTGCGTCAACTCGATCGGACTCGGCGCGACTCTGTACGGCGACGGCACGATCTTCCCCTCGTTCGGGACGGGGTGCACGCCGGCCGACGGGACCGCGCTCGCGACGGGGATACACGACATCCGGATCACCTGGGATCCCTCGGCGGGCCAGGCCCGCTTCGAAGCGGCGCCGGTCGCCTCCTGGATCGATTCGCTCTCGGATTTCCCGCAGGCGGCGGTCTGGACTGCGTGCGCCTCGGCGCCGCTGCTCCCCCCCGCCTGGCTGCAGATCAATCTCAAGGGGATAACCCCGCGCATCTACGATGTGTGGAGCCTCCCCGCCGCATATGAGCCCTCCCCCCTCCTCTCCCGTTACTCGGCAGAGGGCAGGGCGGCGGGGGTATGGATCGAATGGGCATTCGCCGCCCCGCCGGGAGGGGACGAATGCGTGATCCTGCGCTGCGCCGCCCCCCCCCGCGACTGCGAGACGATCGCCCGCATACCGCTGATCGCGGGGGCGACCGTCTTTCACTGGCTCGACACGGAGGCGCGGCCCGGCTCCGACCCGACCTATCGCGTCTATCTCGGCGACGGCGCCGGTCTCGCGCTCCTCTTCGACACGGGCCCCGTGATCGTCCCGCGCGCCGCGGCGGCGCTCTTCCAGAACCACCCCAACCCGTTCAACCCGTCGACGACTATCGAGTGGTACCTCCCCGAGGCGGCGCGGGCGAGGGTCGGGATATTCGATGTATCGGGCCGGGTCGTCCGCAGGCTCTTCGACGGCCGCTGTCCGGCGGGCAGGAGCGCCGTCTCCTGGGACGGATGCGGCGACGGCGGGGCGCCGGCGGCGGCGGGGGTCTACTTCTGCCGGATCTCCTCGGGGGAGTTCGAGCAGGCCCGGAAGATGGTCCTTCTCCCCTGACCCCGAGGCGTTTCATGTTGCAAAGAATCATTCTTTACCGTATAATTACATAGTAAGTCACCCGGTTAAGGGGTTGGGTGTTCGTGCGACCGCTGAAGACGGGGTCCGCCGGGAAACAACGGGCGCTCCGTCTTTGAGATAACCGCACTCTCGCCTCGGGCGGCAAGCCGGACCACGGTACGGACAGCGAAGGAACGCTTCAGTCCTGAGGGCCCTACACGTATAAGGAGATGCTCATGCGGCCGGATCGATCCCCCGCACGCGCGCGCGCCCGCGCGCTCACCGTCGACAGGAAGCTTCGCGTCCTCTTCATAGCCGGAGCCCTGCTGCTCGCCGGCGCCCTCCTCTGGTCGACCGCGGCCCTGGGGGTGATCGCCAACCCCGAGCCGGTCGCCTTCCGCCAGCCGGACGGGACAGAGGTGAAGGTATTCCTTCGCGGGGACGAGCACTTTCACTGGAACGAGGACGGGACGGGGTTCCCCGTCGTGCGATCGGCCGACGGGACGGCCTGGGTATACGCCGCCGAGAAGGACGGCCTGCTCGTCCCGACGAGCGTCCCGGCCGGCTCGGTCGATCCGCTGGCGGCCGGACTCGTGCGTCCCGACATGACGAAGCTCCTTCGCATCGATCCGGACCGCACCCCGATGCTGATGGAGCGCGACCTCGACGCGCTGGCCCCGCCGACGGGGACGATGAAGAACCTCGTCGTGCTGGTGAACTACTCGGACCTCTCGATCACCAGCACCACCGCAGAGTTCAGCAACCTGTTCAACCAGATCGGGTACTCTACCGACGGCGCGGCCGGCTCGGTGAAGGATTATTACGACGAGATATCCTACGGCGCGCTCGACGTGCAGTCGACCGTCGTCGAGCCGGTGACGCTGGCTAACGGGTACGCCTACTACGGGGCCAACGACGCCTACGGGAACGACCTGCGGCCGCGGCTGATGGTCTCGCAGGCCCTTGCGGCGCTGGAGGCGCGGGGGTTCGACTTCAGCACGGTCGACGGCGACGGCGACGGCTGGGTCGACGGCCTGACGATCATACACGCCGGCGGCGGCGAGGAGTACTCGGGGAACGATCCGAACTACATCTGGTCGCACGCCTGGGCGCTCTCTTCGACCGTGACCTACGACGGCACCAGCATGCGCCAGTACCATACCGAGCCCGCCAGGCGCGGCTGGGACACGACGCCGTCCACCTGGGGGATCACGCGGATCGGCGTGATCTGCCACGAGACGGGGCACTTCATCGGGCTCCCCGACCTGTACGACTACGGGTACGACAGCCGGGGGGTAGGGAAGTTCTGCCTGATGGCCGGCGGCTCCTGGAACGGAGACCAGGGGGCCTCGCCGGCGCACATGAGCGCCTGGTGCAAGGTCGACCTCGGCTGGGTCGTTCCGACGCCGGTGGCGGGTGGCGGCGTCTATACGGCGCTGCAGGTCGAGACCAACGCGCAGATCTACAAGCTCCAGGGGTCGCTGCCGGGCAACGAGTACTTCCTCGTCGAGAACCGGCAGGGGGTCGGATTCGACGCCGCCCTGCCGGGCGCGCAGCGCGGCCTGCTCGTCTGGCACGTCGACGAGGACCAGACGGACAACGACGACCAGACGCACTACCTCGTCGACCTCGAGGAAGCGAGCGGCAGGCAGCATCTCGAGCTCAACGAGAACTCGGGCGAGGACTCCGACTATTACCGGGAGGGGAACGCGACCGAGTTCACCGCGACGACGACGCCGAACAACCTCGGGTACGGCGGGACCCCCCTCGGGCTCGATATCAACTCGGTCGGCTCGACCGGTCCGATGATGTCGTTTACGATCAACGGGCTCGACATCACGCTGACCTATCCCGACGGCGGCGAGTCGCTCGAGGTCGGGTCGGTCGCGACGGTCGCCTGGACCGTCGGCGGCGACGCGCCCGACTCGGTGAGCATCGAGCTGAGCATCGACGGCGGGGCGAGCTGGCCCTATCCGGTCGCCTCCGGCATCACGGGGACGACGACGTACGGCTGGACTGTCCCGAACCTGCCCGTTTCCACGGCGAGGCTCAAGGTCATCGCCTGGACCGGCGGATCGCAGATCAACTACGACGCCTCCGACGGCGATTTCACGATCAGCGGAAACCCCTACCGGTACGTCTCCCCGGGAGGCGGAAACGTCTGGCCATACAGCCTCCCCGCCTGGGCGGCGCATGACATCCGCGACGCGATAGACGCCGCCTCGCCGGGCGATTCGATCATGGTGGCCGGGGCGACATACGCCTACGCCGTCCCCGTCGACAGGGGAGTCCACCTGATGGGCGGCTGGGACGCCGCCTTCGCCTCGCGCGATCCGGCGGCGAACGTGACGACGATCCAGTCGAACGGGAGCGCCGTCTCGTTCGTCTCGATCCCGTCGGGGAACCCCGGCATCGAAGGGTTCACCATCACCGGCGGGACCGGGACGTCGGCGATGCTGCCGCTGAACGGGATATACGGCGGCGGAGTCTACGTCTACTCCTCCGCCCCGACCGTGATCAAGGGGAACGTCATCACGAACTGCGGCTACACCGGCACGACCGGCTTCAGCGGCGGCGGCGCGATCGCCTGCTACAACGGCGCGGTGACGATCACCGGCAACGAGATCACCGGCTGCCGCGCGCAGAGCGGCGGCGCGGTCTACCTCTACCAGGCCGAGGCCGTGATCGCGGGGAACGTCATGAGCGGCGCCTCGCCCAACGCGTCGTACACCGGCACGAAGAACGGCGGCGGCATATACGCGCTTCACTCCGACGTGACGATGACCGGCAACGTCATACGCGCGAACACCGGATACGTCGACGGCGGCGGGATCTACGCGCGCCTGAGCCCCGTCTCGTCGAGCGGCGATTCGATACGGGACAACATCGCGACCGGTCCCGGCGGCGGGATCTGCGCCGACCGCTCCCCGCTGTCGATGTCGAACTCGCGCGTCCACGGCAACTCGACCCCCTCGCTCGGCGGCGGGATATACGTGAAGTCGCAGGGGCTCGACATAGCCAACTCGGTCGTCGCGCTCAACGCCTCCGGCAGCGTCGGGGGCGGGATCTACGCGGACAGCACGTGGGGCTCTATCGCCAGCAGCACCTTCGACCGCAACAGCGGCGTGTACGCCGGCGGGAACGCGTTCATCTCGGCCGCCGGGCCGACCGACGTGAGAGGCAATCTCTTCACCGCCGGAGAGGCAAACGGGTTCGAGGCGGCCGGCGCCGGTCCGGTCACCTTCCAGTACAACGGCCTCTACGGCAACACGCCGACCGGCGTCGTCGGTCTGACTCCCGACGCGACCAACACCGCCGCCGATCCGCTGTACGCCGACGCGGCCTCGCTCGACTACCACCTCGGGGTCCATTCGGGGGCGATCGACGCCGGCGATCCGCTGGCGGGCGATCCCGACGGCTCGCGCGCCGACCATGGAGCGTTCGGCGGCCCCGGCGCTCTCTTCGCCGCGCCGTCGTACGTGCAGAACCTCGCCGACGCCGCCTCGGGCGACACCCTCATAGAGCTGACCTGGGACGGCCGCCTGCCCGGAGGCCTTGACTACTACGCGATATACGCCGACACGGCGGCCGGCTTCGCCCCCGGCGTGGCGAATTTCATAGGGACGACGGCGGCGGCGAACAGTTCGTTCGAGCATCATCCCGTCGCGGGGTGCCTCTACTACCGCGTGAACCTCGTCGACGCCGACGGTTACGCGGGCGGATATTCGAACGTCGCCGGAGCCTGCGCGGCCGGACCCGACGTGACCCCGCCGACGGTGACGGTGACCTACCCTGCCGGCGGCGAGTCGTTCTCCCAGGGGGACACGATCGCTGTCCTGTGGACCGCCTCCGACGACCGGCAGGTCGACTCGGTGAGCGTCTGGTACTCCGCCGACGGCGGCGCCGCCTGGCTGCTGATCGCCGGTGGCGAGCCGAACGACGGAACGTACCGCTGGATCGCGCCCGCGATCGCCTCCGATTCGTGCCTCGTGCGCGTCGTCGCATTCGATCCGGCGATGCACGCCGGCGTGGACGAGAGCGACAGCCTCTTCACGATCCAGGGCGCGACGGGCGACGAGACGCCGGCGCTCGCCTTCGCGCTGAGCCAGAACTACCCCAACCCGTTCAACCCGGTCACCACGATCGTCTATCAGGTGGGAGCCGGAGGCGGCGCGGTGAGCCTGCGGATCTTCGACGTATCGGGAAGGCTCGTGCGCACGCTGGTCGGCGGGATGCAGCCCGAGGGCTCCCGGTCGATCGTCTGGAACGGGACCAACGACCGCGGCGCGCCGGCGGCGAGCGGGATCTACTTCTACCGCATGCAGGCGCCGGGGTTCTCCGAGACCCGCAAGATGATCCTTCTGCGGTAGCGGACGACCCGGCGTTCCGCGCGCATCGACGTTCCGAAAAGGGGGGCCGGCGACCGGCCCCCCTTTTCACGCCCCGTCCGGCGAGGCGGGCCGAAATTCCTTGGGATGCCGCGGGGACGAGGTATATACTCTCTCATCCGCCGGCGGGCGGCGGAGCATCAACCGGAACGGAGAGTGTCGATGGAACAGGCGAAACGGCTCCTGAGGGATTCCGCGGCAGCCCGGTTCACCGTGCTGTTCATGATCAGCATCCTGATGTTCGGGACGTACTGGTTCCAGGACGGGCTCAGTCCGCTGAAGCCGCTGTTCGAGAGCCAGCTCGGCCTGACGAGCTCGCAGTACGGGATGCTGGTGAGCTCGACCACCTGGGCGAACCTCGCGCTGATGATCATCGTCGGCGGGATGGCGCTCGACCGGTGGGGGATCCGCAAGACCGGCGTGATCCTCGCCGTGATCGCCACGATAGGCGCCTACATCGTCGCCCTCGGGAGCAAGGGATACTTCGGCGAGTCGAAGCGGGCGATGATGACCTCGATGGTGATCGGGCGCATCCTCTTCGGCATAGGGCTCGAGACGACCTGCGTGCTGATCAGCCGCACGATCGTCAAATGGTTCAAGGGGCACGAGCTGGCCTTCGCGATGGGGCTCAACCTGCTGGTCGGCCGGCTGGGGAGCTTCATGGCGATCTCGTACGGGCTCGACATCGGCGGCGGCCGGCTCGATTCGGCGCTGCTCGCCTCGGCTTCGATCATCCTGTTCGGCACGATACTCTTCCTCGCCTACCTGATCTTCGACGTCCGGCTCGACAGGCAGACGGGCTCCACCGGCCGGGCGGGCCCGGAGGACGAGTTCAAGTTCGCCGACTTCGTCAAGCTGATCACCGACCACTCGTTCATCTTCATCTCGCTCCTCTGCGTGGCGTTCTACTCCGCCGTGTTCCCGTTCCTGCAGTACGCCCCGGACCTGCTGGTGAACAAGTTCGGGTTCACCTACACCCTGCCCCCCCTGGCGGGGATGACCTTCTGGCAGAAGGTCTCGGCGTACCTGCACAACGGGCCCAAGGTGAGCGGGCTGATACCGCTGGGCACGATGGTCTTCACCCCGATCTTCGGGCGGCTCGTCGACAAGAAGGGGAAGGCCGCCTCGATCATGATCATCGGCTCGGTCCTGCTGATCTTCGCGCACATCACCCTGTCGGTCCTCAACAGCGTCGCGCTGGGGTACCTCGGGCTCTTCGCGCTCGGTGTCGCCTTCTCGCTGGTCCCCGCGGCGATGTGGCCGTCCGTCGCGAAGATCGTCGCCGAGAACCGGCTCGGCACCGCCTACGCGACGATGTTCACGATACAGAACTACGGGCTCTCCGTTTTCTACTGGGGGATCGGCAAGGTCCTCGACATGGTCAACCCGAACGTGCTCGCCCAGATCGCCAGGGCGCGCGAGGATCTGATCGCCCAGGGGCTCGGCCCCGAGCAGATCTCGGCGCG
>JAQVGR010000087.1 GCA_028696635.1 Candidatus Krumholzibacteriia bacterium
CCGGTCGATACGGCGAAGGGCCTCAGGGACAGGGCCGTGCTTGAGATTCTCTACGGCACCGGGATGCGCCTGGCCGAACTGATAGGCGCGACGGCGGCGAACTGCGACTTCGAGCGCGGAATCGTCCGGGTGATCGGCAAGCGGAACAAGGAACGGATTCTGCCCCTCGCCGGTCAAGCAGCGGTGGCCCTGAAGGCGTGGCTGCGTGAGGCGTACGGCGTTCCCGACGAGGCCTTCGTCGACCGCCGGCGCTGGCTCGCCCACTTCGAGGGCCGCCTCGATTCGCCGCTCATCCCCTGCCGCGGCGGCAAAGCGGTGAGCCGCCGCACCATCCAGAGGATCGTCCGCTCCTACCTTGAACAGGTGGCAACGCTGAGCCGAATGAGCCCTCATGTGCTCCGTCACACCTTCGCGACTCATCTGCTCGACGCCGGCGCCGACCTGCGCGCGGTTCAGGAACTGCTCGGGCATGTGGATCTGACTACGACACAGATATATACGCATGTGACCACGGGACGCCTCCTCGATGTCTTCAAGCAGGCACATCCGCGTGCCTGAGAGACCCGCGGCGCCGAGCGGAAAGGATTGCGCGCAACGTCGGAAGCGCATATGTTCGGAAGGATCGGTCGGGAGGGAAAGATGATCAGAGGGACCACCATACTGGGGATCAGGATCGACGAGAGGTTCGCCCTCGGGGGCGACGGCCAGGTGACGTTCGGCGAGACCGTTATCAAGCACGGGGCCCGCAAGATCCGCATGCTGCGCGACGGAGAGGTTCTCGCCGGCTTCGCAGGCAGCACTGCCGACGCCCTGACTCTGTTCGCGAAATTCGAGGGAAAGCTGCAGGAACACGCGGGGAATCTCGCCAAGGCGGCCGTTGAGCTGGCGAAGGAATGGCGGACCGACAAGGTGCTGCGCCACCTTGAGGCGCTTCTCGCCGTGATGAACAGGGAGCATTCGCTGATCATCTCCGGCAAGGGAGACGTTGTCGAACCCGACGACGGCATCGTCGCGATCGGATCCGGCGGCCCGTACGCTCTTGCCGCGGCCCGCGCGATGATCGGCTGCGGCGTGACGGATCCCGAGCAGATCGTGCGGCGATCGCTCGAGATCACGGCGGGGATCTGCATATATACAAACGACCGGATCACGGTAGAAACGGGCTGACGGGGAACGATGAACGAACTGACGCCGAGACAGATCGTCGAGGAGCTCGATCGGTATATCATCGGCCAGGACGACGCGAAGCGGTCCGTTGCGATCGCTCTGCGAAACAGATGGCGGCGCAGGAACGTCTCGGGGCCGATCCGGGACGAGATCCTGCCGAACAACATCATCATGATCGGACCGACCGGGGTCGGAAAGACGGAGATCGCGCGGCGTCTCGCCCGTCTCGCGCAGGCGCCGTTCATCAAGGTCGAGGCGACCAAGTTCACAGAGGTCGGCTACGTGGGGCGCGACGTCGAATCGATGATCAGGGACCTCGTCGAAATAGGCATCGCGATGGAGAGGGAGAAGGCCTGGGCGTCGGTCTCTCACCTCGCCAGGGATCGCGCTGCCGAACGCCTCCTCGACCTGCTGATCCCGCCCCCGGAGACCTCGTCCGCGGAATCTTTCGAGATTGAGGAGAGAAGGAGTCGGACGAGGGAGAAACTTCGAGCCAAACTCGAAGCGGGGGCGCTCGACGCCCGCGAAGTCACCGTCGAGACTGTCGACCGCGCGAAGCCTCTCATCGAGATATTTTCGGGGACCGGCATCGAGGAGATGGGGCTGAAGATCCCCGACGGACTCGAAGGGCTCATGCCGAAGCGCAGGAAGGGTCGCCGTGTCAGCGTGGCTGAGGCATGGAAGATCCTCGAACAGGAAGAGCGGGACAAGCTGATCGATCACGACGCCGTGACGGCACACGCGATCAGGTCCGTAGAGGAATCGGGGATCGTCTTCATCGACGAGATAGACAAGATCGCCTCGACGGGGAGCAGCCACGGTCCGGACGTCTCGCGCGAAGGGGTGCAGCGGGATATCCTTCCGATCGTGGAAGGCTCGGCAGTCGGAACCAAATACGGGACAGTCCGGACCGATCATGTTCTCTTCATTTCCGCGGGCGCGTTCCACATGTCGAAACCGTCCGATCTCATCCCCGAGCTCCAGGGACGTTTTCCGATCCGGGTCGAGCTGCACGCCCTCACGGCCGCGGACTTCGAGCGCATACTCACCGAGCCGGAGAATGCGCTGATCAAGCAGTATGCTGCACTGACGGAGACGGAAGGGTGCCGGTTGGAATTCACCGGCGACGCGATAGGAGAGATCGCCCGGATGGCGTTCGCGGTGAACCAGAAGATGGAGAATATCGGAGCGAGGAGGCTTCACACAATCCTCACATCGCTCCTCGAAGACATCCTGTTCGATCTGCCCGCAGAGCGTCTGCGGGATGTCACGATAGACAGGCAGACAGTGGCGGACAGACTGGAAAGGATCGTCGCGGACGACGATCTGGCGAGATACATCCTCTAGGAGGGACGCGCATGAAGCTCGGCAAGAAGGATTTTCTCAGCATCAGGGACTTTTCCCGGGACGAACTGCGGACGATTCTCGATCTGGCCATACGACAGAAGCCTCTCGCCAAGTCGTTCAGGCTTCCCCATTCCCACCCAGGTCGGGTGCTCGGCTGCATCTTCCACAAGCCGAGCCTGCGCACGCGTATCAGCTTCGAGATCGCCATCCGCCAGCTCGGAGGGAGCAGTCTCTACATCACCGACCGCGAGATCGGTATCGGAAGCCGCGAGGATCCGAAGGATGTCGGCGCCGTCCTGTCGCGATACGTCGATGCGATCATGATCAGGACCTTTGATCAGCGCATGGTGCAGACGCTCGCCGCAAACGCCTCGATCCCCGTCATCAACGGTCTGACCGACCTGCTCCATCCTTGCCAGATCATGGGCGATATCATGACGGTTATAGAGCATCGAGGATCGATAGACGGCGCGAAGGTCGTCTTCATCGGCGACGGCAACAACGTGGCGAGGAGCTGGCTCAACGCGGCCGCTCGGTTCCCCTTCACATTCATCCTGACCTCTCCAGAGGGATATCAGATCGACGAGTCGTACATCGAGGAGGTCCTGACCGACGGCGATCCCGACTACCGGTGGATCGAGGATCCCCGCGAAGCGGTGCGGGACGCCGACATCGTGTACGCAGATGTGTGGGCGAGCATGGGGCAGGAGACCGAGAAGGAGATCAGATTGCGGGCCTTCAAAGAGTACCAGGTCAACGAGCGACTCATGGCGCTGGCGTCCCCCGGGGCATTCTTCATGCACTGTCTGCCTGCGCACCGCGGCGAGGAAGTCACCGACGTGGTGCTTGACGGATCGCACTCGATCGTCTACGACGAGGCGGAGAATCGCCTCCATATACAGCGGGCGATCATCTCCCTTCTCGTTCCCGGCGAGACGGAGTCATGAAATGCGCAGGTTCCTCGCGTCGTTGATCGCCTTCGCCGCCGTCTCCTGCGCGGTGATGGAGCCCCCGGAAGGAGGGCCGGAGGACAAGACGCCCCCGTCGATAGTCTCGTTCGTCCCCGCGCCGGGAAGCACCGGCGTCGACCGGTCGACGGGAATGACGATCACCTTCACCGAGAAGATCGACGGCGAGAGCTTCAGGGGCAAGGTGCTCCTCTTCCCGCCCGCCGAGTTCTCCGGAATCAGATCGCGGGGGGAGCGCCTCGAAATAGGCTTCCGGGAGCAGCTTCCAGAGACGACATTCGCAGTCGTCATCAGGGGAGGATTCAGCGATCTGCATAACGTCCGAAGCGGACGCAGCGAGATCTTCTATTTCTCGACGTCCGCCGTGACCGATACAGGAACGGTCTCGGGACGGATTCTTTTCAAAGGCGCGCCCGACTCCTCGGGGGTCGTGCATCTGTTGCCGGCTTCCCCGGCCGACACCGTCGCCGATCCGTCTTCCGGAGAACCCGCGCGAATCGCATTCGCCGGCAGGGACGGGGGGTTCGAGTTCAACGCCCTGCCGACCGACGGAAGACCCTTCGTTCTCTGGGCGTTCACCGACCGGAACGGGGACGGGCGATTTTCCACGCAGGACGAGTTTGCCCTGCTGTCGGCCGACACGCTTGTCCTCGACCGAGCCCGGCCGCGTATCGACGCGGTTGCGATAGACATCATCGATCCGGATGAACCGGGCTCGATCGCCGGCCGCATCATCGACATGACGGGACTCGGCATTGCGCCGACCGCGCGCTTCGAAGGTCTCGCCGGGGAAACCCCCGCCATCGTCGTGAAGGCCGATTCGACGGGATCGTATCTCGTCTCCTCGATAGCTCCGGGAAACTACAGCTACTGCGCTTTCATCGATGTCTCGGGGGACAGCCTCGCCGGATCGTACGTCGATTCGGCGGATTCGACCGAAACGCTGCCTGAACCTGCTCTTTGCCCGGCTGATACGGTGGTCGTGCTCCCCGGAAAGCGGATCGAGGCAGATACAGTGACCCTGCGGAAGGAGGGAGCGCGTGCCGAGTGATATCTCGTTCCGCAAGATGCACGGAGCCGGCAACGATTTCATCATGATCGAAGATCGTGCCGGTACGTTCGCTCCCGGATCCGAGTTGATCGCCTTTCTCTGCGAACGTCATCGGGGGATCGGAGCGGACGGCATGATACTACTGAGAAGTTCGACCACGGCTGATTTCCGGATGCTGTACTTCAACAGCGACGGAGGAGAAGCAAGAATGTGCGGAAACGGGGCGCGATGCGCGGCACGGTTCGCACTCGATATCGGCGTTGCCGGCCCGCGAATGACCTTCGAGACGGCCGCCGGGCGGGTCCATGCGCGAGTCGAGCGCGACGTGGTCAGCGTCGCCGTCGGCCCGGTGACGGGGCTCCGTCTCGCGATCGCGATTCCCGGGGTCGAGGGCGAAGTAGGATTCGCGGACAGCGGCGTTCCCCATGCGGCTCTGTTCGTCGATGACGCGCGCGCGCCGAGTCGCGATTCCTTTCTGCGCACTGCGCGGATGATCCGTTCGTTCGACGGATTCGGTCCGGAGGGGGCCAACGCGAATCTCGTCACGGTTACCGGAGAACGATCGCTCGTCTATCGGACCTACGAGCGGGGCGTCGAGGACGAGACGCTCGCCTGCGGCACCGGAGCGATAGCCGCATCGGTCATCGCCGCTTCTCTCGGACTCGTCGAGCCGCCGGTCGCCTGCGAGACCTCCGGCGGAGATCTCCTGACCGTCTCGTTCGAGCCTGTCGAGGGAGGCGCCTCGTCGGTGATACTTGCCGGACCCGCGGCGACCTCTTTCAAGGGCACCTTCGATCCTGGAGTCTTCGGTCCAGGCTGTTCTTCATGATCTCTTGATTGCAGGCGGTTTCAACGCCATCTTATAGCATGAAGAGCAGGGGGGAAACCCGAAGATGAAACGGATACTCGCGACAACGGCCCTCTGTCTGCCGCTCATGCTTGGTGCGACGGCGCACGCACAGTACCCCTTCGGCAAGAACAAGATCCAGTATAACCCCAAGGAATGGAAGGTCATAGAAACCGACCATTACGAGATCTTCTACTACGACGAGGAGCTCGCTGTAGCCGAGTTCGTCGCAGCGATGGCCGAGGACGTGTACGATGAATACGCAGCATTCTTCGACCTGCAGTTCGACAGGATGGTTCCGATCATCCTCTACGGCACTCACCATGACTTCTCCGAGAACAACATCATCCCCTACATGATCTCCGAATCGACCGGGGGATTCACCGAGTTTATCAAGGGTCGCGTCGCGCTTCCCTTCACCGGTTCGTACGATCACATGAAGGGGGTATTCCGGCACGAGATGGTGCATGTGTTCATGCTGGAGAAGCTCCGTGTCACGATGGCGAAACGCAGGCGATTCAACTACTACCATCCTCCCCTGTGGTTCACCGAGGGGCTGGCGGAATTCGTCGCTCATGGAGGTCCGGATTCCGAGGCCGACATGTTCATCCGCGACGCGCTGACCACCGAGAAACTCGTCGACCTGCAGGAGCTCTGGAGGATTGAAGGGACCTTCCTCATGTACAAGGAGGGAGAGAGCGCCCTCCAGTACATAGCCACCGGCTACGGGAACGACGCCATCCGGCTCATCCTCGAGAACTGGTGGAAGGGAGACAACTTCGATCGCATCCTCGAACGGACGATCGGGCGAAGCTCCGAGGAACTCAACGAGGACTGGAAGGCCCATCTGAAGCGGCGCTACTACCCTGCAGTGATGACGAGGCGGAGGATAGACGAGATCGGCGAGCGTCTCGCCCCGCGCCGCGACTGGTCGTTCGAGAACCATCCGGTCTGCGCCAGGGGAGACGACGGCGGGACCCGGGTGTTCTGCCTCGGATACGGTCTGGGTACGATAGATCTCTTCGAGCTTCGGCCCGACGGGAAGGAAGGGTGGAAGCGGTCGACGGTTGTCCGCGGAGGTCGCGACAACGCCTTCGAATCGATCCCGATGATGCGCAGTCGGCTCTCCGCCCGGGGCGACACGATCGTGTTCGTGTCCAAATCGGGGGCGCGTGACGTGATATATCTTATCGACGCCGACCGGAAGCGGATCCTGGAACGCATCGGATACGACAGCGTGCGAGTGATCAACTCGCCTGCCCTTTCGGGCGACCGTCGATCGCTGGTCTTTTCCGCCATCGACGGCGGGGGGAAAGCCGACCTGTACGTCCACGATCTCGACTCGGGGGACTTCAGACGGCTGACGGACGATTTCTTCGAGGACGTGCATCCGGACTGGCACCCGCGCCGGGATCTCGTCGTGTTCGCATCGGACCGGTGCGGCGGAGAGCCGGGAGCCGCGATGGGGCTCTTCACGATCGATCCCGCCACCCTCGAGTTGACACAGCTCACCGGAGGACCGTGGCGGGATTCCGATCCCCGGTACCTTACCGACGGGAGCGCCTTGCTCTTTTCCTCGGATCGCGGCGGC
>JAQVGR010000088.1 GCA_028696635.1 Candidatus Krumholzibacteriia bacterium
CCCGGGGAGCCCGCATATCAGAAGCGCGCATAGCATCGTCGACTCGCGCCGGGATCGAGTGAGTCGGTACATCGCTCCTCCTCCGACGGTGGACCGTTCGACATGAGAGACTTGACTCGCGGACGTTCCTGCACGGCTATACCGGACAGGTCGTCTCTTGCAAAGGAGTGAACATGCCCCGTCTTTCGCTTATCGCGATCCTGCTGCTCGGTGCGGCCCTGACCTCTTGCGGCGGCGGTCTCCAGGCCCGGCGCGCCGCCGTCGACCGCGTCGCCGAGTCGTACGTGCGTCTCGCCCTCGAGATCGGACTCTACGACCGCGATTTCGTCGACGCCTACACCGGCCCTCCCGAGTGGCGTCCCGAGCCGCTTCCCGATGGAGAGGAGCATCCGTTCCCGCACCAGGCGCTCGCCGGCAGGACCGATGCGCTGCTCGCCGACCTCGACGCCGTCGACACCGGCGGGTTCGAGGAGATCGAGCGCAGGCGGGTGAAGTTTCTCAGGGCTCATCTCGTCTCGGCGAAGGGACGGATAGACCTGCTCGGCGGAAAGCCGATGAGCTTCGACGAGGAGTCCAGGGCGATCTACGACGTCGTGGCGCCGTTGTGCGACGTCGACTCCCTGGAGGCGGTCCTCGCCGGGCTCGAGGAGCTCGTCCCCGGCGAAGGGGAGCTCTCCGCGAGGGTGGAGGCCTGGCGGGAGAGGTTCGTGATACCTCCCGACCGGATAGACACGGTCTTCACGACGGCGATCGCCGAGGCGTGCCGGCGCACGCGCGAACAGATCGGGCTCCCGGCCGACGAGCGGTTCGACGTCGAGTACGTCACCGACGCCTCGTGGGGGGCGTACAACTGGTACAAGGGGGATCACCGCAGCCTCATTCAGGTCAACGTCGGCCTGCCGGTGCGGATCGGCTCGCCGCTCGGTCTCGCCGTCCACGAGGGATACCCCGGGCACCACGTCCAGAACGTCCTCGTCGAGACGCGCCTGCTCGAGGACCGGGGGTGGGTCGAGTACTACGTCCAGCCGCTCTACTGCCCCCAGGCTGTCCTCAACGAGGGCGGGGCGAACTACGGGATCGAGCTCGTCTTCACGAGGGAGGAGCGACTCGCCTTCGAGCGCGACGTGCTCTACCCTCTCGCCGGGATCGACCCGGCGCTCGCGGAGGAGAACCGGCGGTTCGAGGATCTCACCAGGCGCCTGCGAGGCGCGGGGACCGACGCGATCCGCCGGTATCTCGACGGCGCATTCTCGGCGGAGGAGACGATCGCCTGGCTGCAGCGGTACTCCCTGATGTCCAGGGAGCGCGCCGAGCGGTACCTGCGGTTCGGCGAGCAGTACCGCTCCTACGTGGCCACCTACGACGTCGGGCTCGAGATGGTCAGGGACTACATGGAGCGGATGACGCGGGGATCGAACGATCCCGGCATGCGCTGGCGGCTGCTGGAGGATCTCTACGCCGTGCCGCACGTGCCGTCGGATCTCGAGTGAGCGGCCGGCGGGCGGTGCGCTGAAGCGATGATCATCGTCGACAACATATCGAAGGGTTTCGGCGCCCAGGAGCTGTTCGCGGGGACGGGATTCCGGCTGAACGCCGGCGAGCGGGTCGGTCTGATCGGCCGCAACGGCCACGGCAAGACGACCCTGCTGCGGATGATCATCGGCGAGGAGCGCCCCGACTCGGGGAGCATCGTCATCCCGAGGGGATACTCCATCGGGTACGTCGATCAGGAGCCGCGCTTTGGCGAGGACACCGTCCTCTCGGAGGGCTGCCGCGGTCTGCCCCCCGCCGAGCGCGACCACCGCTGGAAGGTCGAGAAGGTGCTCGCCGGTCTCGGGTTCACCGCCGGACAGATGCAGTCGCATCCTTCCCTGCTCTCGAGCGGTTTCCAGGCGCGCCTGAACCTCGGCAAGGTGCTCGTGCAGGGAGCCGACCTGCTCCTGCTCGACGAGCCGAACAACTACCTCGACATCACCTCGATCAGATGGCTCGAGCGGTTCCTGCGAGGATGGAAGGGGGAGTTCATCCTCATAACGCACGACCGCGGCTTCATGGACGGCGTCGTCACGCATGTGGTGGGGATCCATCGCAGGACCTTCCGGAAGATACGGGGGGACACGGGGAAGTACTATTCCCAGATCGCGATGGACGAGGAGGTGTACGAGAAGACCCGCCTCAACGACGAGCGCAAGCGCCGGCAGACCGAGGAGTTCATCAACCGGTTCCGGGCCAAGGCCCGGCTCGCCGGGCTCGTGCAATCGCGGGTGAAGGCTCTGGAGAAGCAGCAGCGGCTCGAGAAGCTCGAGCAGGAGAAGGATCTCGATTTTTCGTTCCGTTCGCGCCCCTTCAACGGGAAGCCGGTGATGCACGCGAGGGGGATCTCGTTCGCCTGGGAGCGAAGCGCGCCGCTCTTCGCGGACCTCTCCTTCACCGTCGGGCCTTCCGACCGGATCTGCGTGATCGGCCCCAACGGCAAGGGCAAGACAACGCTGCTCAAGGTACTCGCCGGGCAGCTGGCTCCCGGCGAGGGGGATGTGGCCGTGAACGCCACGGCCGAGGTCTCCTACTACGGGCAGTCGGCGGTCGAGGATCTCTCGCCCGAGAGGACCGTCGTCGAGGAGATCGCCTCGGCAGCTCCATCGATGGACCAGCAGCAGGCGCGCAACATAGCGGGGACGATGATGTTCGAGGGGGACGACGCCCTCAAGAAGATCCGGGTCCTCTCCGGAGGGGAGAAGAGCAGGGTGATGCTCGGCAAGGTCATCGCGACCCCCGTGAACCTGCTCCTTCTCGACGAGCCGACCAACCACCTCGACCTCGAGTCGTGCGACGCGCTGCTCGAGGCGATCGCCGATTTCGACGGGGCGGTCGTGATGGTCACGCACAACGAGATGCTGATACACGGCCTCGCCGACCGGCTGATCGTCTTCCAGGGGGGCGGGGCGAGGCTCTACGAGGGGAGCTACCGCGATTTCCTCGAGACGCGGGGGTGGGAGGAAGAGCGGGAATCCGCCGAGGTCCCCGCGGACGAAGAAGCGACGGGCCGCAGGCAGGACCGAAGGGCGGCCAAGCGTATGCGCGCCGGGATCGTCAACGAGCGATCCCGGACGCTCGCGCCCCTGAAGAAGCGGATCGACGAGCTGGAGCGCTCGATCGTCGGATACGAGAAGGAGCTCGAGAAGCTGCACGAGGAGATCGAAGCCGCCTCCCGCCAGGGAGACGGGGCCCGCATCGCGGAAGCTTCCCGGGGCGTCGGTCCGTGCGAGCAGTCGATAGCGCAATGCTTCGAGAAGCTCGAGGCGGCGCATGATGAGTATGAGCGTCTCAACAGGGAGTTCGAGGAACGGCTGGACGCGGTCGACCGGGAGCGATGAGCCGCCGGCGTCTCCGGCCGGGCCCCCGCAGGCTGTAAATATACCTTTGACACGGCTCCCCCGACCGGTATACTGAACACGTAGCCTTCATCCATTTTCCCGTGCCGGCTGCATATCTGCTCCGGACATACTCGGTATCGGAACGTGGTCCAAGGCGTGGAAGCGTTCTTACAACCGGCATGGGAGACAGTGAGTATGAAGATTCTGCTTATCTCGCCCGCGTATCCGGAAACATTCTGGAGCTTCAGGCACGCCCTGAAATTCATAGGCAAGAAGGCGTCGCACCCGCCGCTGGGGCTTCTCACCGTCGCCGCGATGCTGCCGGCGGACTGGGAGAAGCGTCTCCTCGATCTGACCTTTTCGAAGCTCCGCGACTCCGACCTCGAATGGGCCGATCTCGTGTTCATCGGCGGGATGTCGATCCAGCGCCTCTCGGCCGAGGAAGTGATCGATCGCTGCGTGGCGCAGGGGAAGCGGATCGTCGCCGGCGGGCCGTTTTTCACCGTCTATCACGAGCAGTTCGACCAGATCGATCATTTCATCCTGGGCGAGGTGGAGCACTCGATGCCGCGGTTCCTCGCCGACCTGGCGGCAGGGACGGCGCGCCGCGTCTACCTTCCCGAGGAACGGCCGGATCTCGACTCGACGCCGATCCCCGCGTGGGATCTCATCAGGATGAAGGATTACGCGGAGATGAGCATCCAGTATTCGCGGGGATGTCCGTTCAATTGCGATTTCTGCGATATCACGACACTCTTCGGCCGCGCGGTGCGCACGAAGAGCGCCGGCCGGCTGATCGCGGAGCTCGACGCGCTGTATGACGGCGGGTGGAGAGGCAGGGTATTCTTCGTCGACGACAATTTCATTGGCAACCGTTCCCGGCTCAAGCGGGAGGTTCTGCCCGCTATGATCCGATGGCTGGAGAAACGCGGGCATCCGTTCGATTTCACCACCGAGGCGTCGATCGATCTCGCCGACGACGCGGAACTGATGGATCTGATGGTGCAGGCGGGGTTCAGGTGCGTCTTCGTCGGGGTCGAGACCCCGAATGACGAGAGCCTCAGGGAATGCAACAAGCGGCAGAACAGGGGACGCGACCTCTCGGAGAGCATTCATACGATCCAGCGCTCGGGGCTCCAGGTGCTCGGCGGGTTCATTCTCGGATTCGACAGCGACCCGCCGGCGATTTTCGGCAGACTGAGCAGGTTTGTCCAGGAGAGCGGCATAGTGACGGCGATGGTCGGCCTGCTCAACGCTCCCCGCGGATCGCGGCTCTACGAGCGTCTCCAGTCCGAAGGCCGGCTGATCGACGATTTCGCCGGAAACAACACCGCGCTGGCGATGAACTTCGTGCCCCGCATGGACAGGGAGGCTCTCTACGAGGGGTATCGCAAGGTCATCAGCGATCTCTATTCGGTGCGGTCGTACTACCGGCGCGTGCGGACCTTTCTGGAGACGTACGAGCCGCCGCGCTCAAGGCTCCGCCTGAGGGACACCGGCTACCTCCGCGCACTGATAGGTTCGATGTTCTCTCTCGGGATGCTGGAGAGGGGGCGCCGCGAGTACTGGAAGCTGTTCTTCTGGACGCTCGCAAGGCGGCCGCGACTCTTCCGTTTCGCGATCACCTTCGCCATATACGGCCTCCATTTCCGCAGGGTCTTCGAGCCGATGATCCAGCACTGATATCCCGCGAGCCGGTCGTCGCCCGCCCGGGCCCGGTCCCCGCTACAGCTGGAACAGGTACTGGAACTTCAGGAAGAACTGGCGCTCGGTCAGGGTCCAGCCGGAGGTCCCGTGCTCGGCGAGCGTCAGGTCCCGGTAGTCGTGCGTCGAGCCGAAGTAGAACACCGAGAGCGAGTTGACCCGGTAGGTGATCAGAGGATCGAGATCCCAGGAATCCCAGCGGTCGTTGTACTGCGTCACGACGCGCAGCGAGAGCCTCCGCGAGAGCTGCAGATTGACCGCCGAGCGAAATACCGACTGCGAGAAGAGCCGCTCGTCCGTATCGTGGTCATCGCTGTGGATGCGGTTGTACGATCCGGATACCAGCAGCCGGTTGATCGGCTTGATATCGGCCCAGACGCCCCAGGCGATCTCCCTGCCCATCACGAGCTCGTAGCGCGCGATCCGGTGACCGTGGTTGTAGTTCCCGCCGAAACGCAACTGGTCCCATGGCTGGGTGCTCGTGCAGATATGGGCCTGCCAGATCCCGTCGAACCGTATATCGTGGAACAGCTCGTTGCTCGCCAGGTACTGGGCGTGGAACCCCGTCTGCGCGGCGCGCAGGCGAAGCTCGACGTTCGCGGTGATCCATTCGTCCTTCCGGACCCCGTCGAAGTTCCATTTGCGCGCGAGGCCGAGGTCGCCGCTGACATACTCGAGGAGCGGATGCTCCTCGAGGCGCTTGATCGCCTCGAGTTCGGCCATGAGGAGACGGAAGTTGTTCGACGGGTGGAACCCGTTGTCCGCGCGGAAGGTCGGACTGAGCTCCTGGTAGTCGATGTCGATCTCGTAGACCGCCGTGCTGCGTCCGGCTTGCATGCGCAGCGCGTGTCCCCAGAACCGTTCGCCATCGAGGCCCCCGCTGTATCCGCCGTCGCCGAACGTCGACGCATTGAACGCGCTGTCGGGAACGAGCGCGAGGTTGTCGACCTCCTCACTGTGCGATGCGAGCGCCTGGAACCGTATCGCGTTGCTCTCCGAGAGACGGAGGTGTCCGTCGACACCCGCCAGCGACCCCGATCCTCCGCCGACGAAGCGCCGGTCGGTACCGATGAAGCCCAGGTGGGACGACTCCCCGAGATCGCGGCGGAACCGGGCGATATTCGACCAGCTCCTGCCGTTCTCGACGAACCGGCTCTGTTCCTCGAACGGGAGGATGATGATCGAGTGCTCGTCGTACGCGCCGAGGTAGGCGAGGCTGCTGGAGCCGTTGCGCCAGGTCATCTTGGCGGCCGCCAGCGGATCGTTGATCTGACGGGTGTAGACGGCGTTGAAATAGGTGCTGAACAGATCGCTCCCTTCCTGGAAGAAGGGGCGCTTCTCGGGGTAGAACAGGGCGAAGGTCGAGTTGACGTCGATCTGCGCGACGTCCGATTCGACCTGGCTGAAATCGGGATTGACCGTCGCCTCGGCGGTAAGCTCCGATGAGATCGCGTAGGCGATCCCGAGCGAGGGCTCGGCTTTGACCTCCGCGCTCTCGAAGTCGCCCCCATCGTTCAGCGCTCCCGACTGGTAGGCGACCAGGGCGGGAAGCAGCTCGAGGCCGGCTCCGGGCTCGACCCCCTCGATCCCATCGACGGTTCCCCACTGGCACGGCCAGCAGTTTTCGTCGCGGTCGTATGCCGCCCACGAGTACTGGAACCGCGACTCGCGCGGGCGGTTGCGCCAGAAGTCCATGCGCCACGACTGCGCGTTGCGCCCTGGGAACCGCAGACCGCGGAAGGGGATCGCCATCTCGACGACCCAGCCGAACTCGGTGACCAGCCCGGCCGACTCGTAGATCATGTCGTAC
>JAQVGR010000089.1 GCA_028696635.1 Candidatus Krumholzibacteriia bacterium
GAAGTTCATAGGAATGCACTTCATGAACCCCGTGCCGATGATGAAGCTCGTCGAGATCATCAGAGGGCTCGCGACCGGCGACGAGACGACGAAGGCGATCATCGGGCTGAGCGAGAAGCTCGGCAAGACCCCGATAGAGGTCAACGACTACCCCGGCTTCGTCGCGAACCGGATCCTCCTGCCGATGATCAACGAGGCGTGCTTCTGCCTGATGGAAGGGGTCGCCACCGCCGAGGCGATCGACGGCGTGATGAAACTCGGCATGGCGCACCCGATGGGGCCGCTCGCCCTGGCAGACCTGATCGGGCTCGATATCTGCCTGAACATCCTCAGGGTTCTGCATGAAGGGCTCGGGGATCCCAAGTACCGGCCCTGCCCGCTGCTCGTGAAGAAGGTCGAGGCGGGATACCTCGGGCGCAAGACGGGGAAGGGATTCTACACGTACGAGTAGGATGCAGGACGCGGGAGAGAGCGTGAACGAGGGGCGCCCCGGAAAGGGCGCCCCTCCGTGCTTCCTCGGGGCCGATCTACTTCTCCTCGAGCTCCAGCAGCACTCCCAGGGTCGATCTGGGATGCATGAACGCTACGAGGCGGCCTTCCGCGCCCCGGCGCGGCTCTGCGTCTATCATCTCGACGCCGTCGGCCTTCAGCTCGCCCATCACGCGCCGGATGTCGTCTACGGAAAAGCAGAGGTGCTGGATCCCCGGGCCGCGCTTCTCGATATGCCTGGCGATCGCGCTCTCCGGCGTCATTCCCTGGAGGAGCTCGATCTTCGTGTTCCCCGTCTCGAGGAACGCCACGCGCAGGCCGCGGTCGGGGAGCTCTTTCTCGCCGGTCAGCCTGAATCCCAGCACATCGCCGTAGAGCCGCTTCGCCTCCTCGAGATCGCGCACGGCGATCCCGATATGCTCGAGTTTTCCGAGACGTCCGTGCATCATGACCTCCATGTCTTTTTCCGGTATCTCTTCATGCATTCACCGGCGCGTATCTCCCGAAGACCCTCTCCATGGTCGACGAGATCTCGCCGAGGGTGCAGCCGCCCTTGACGGCCCCGATGATCGGGATCATGAGATTCTCCCCGCCTCGGGCCGTTTCCTCGAGATCGGCGAGAAGCCGTCCGACGGCGACGGCGTCGCGCGCGGCGCGATGCGCTGCGAGCCGTTCGACATAGCGGCGCTCGATCTCAGGGTTCACGCGGAACTGCTTGCCCAGAACAGAGTCGCCTCCGGTGTGCACGTTGACCCCGACAACGGGGATATCGCGCGTCTCGATTCCCCGCTGGTACTCGCAGGCGCTGCGCTCGATCTCGCGCTGCGGGAACTGTCGCTCGATCGCTTTCGTCATCCCGCCCATCTCCTCGATCCGCTTCATCAGCGCGCAGATCCTTTCCTCGAGCTCCCCGGTCATGCGCTCGACGAACCAGCTGCCGCCGAGCGGATCTATCGTATCGCACACCCCCGATTCCTCGGCGATGATCTGCTGGGTGCGCAGCGCGGTCAGCGCCGCCTCGGTGGACGGAAGGCTCAGCGCCTCGTCCTTCGAGTTGGTGTGCAGCGACTGCGTTCCGCCGAGGACCGCGGCCAGGGCCTGCAGGGTCACGCGGACCACGTTGTTCTCCGGTTGCTGGGCGGTCAGCGAGCAGCCGGCTGTCTGCGTGTGGAAGCGCAGCAGGCACGACCGCTCGTCCCCGGAGCCGAAGCGCTCGCGCATGATGCGCGCCCAGATCCTCCGGGCGGCGCGGAACTTCGCCACCTCTTCGAGGACGTTGTTGTGCACGCAGAAGAAGAACGACAGCCGCGGAGCGAACTCGTCGACGGCGAGGCCCGCGTTCACGGCGGCACCCACGTACTCGACGGCGTCGGCGAGCGTGAAGGCCACCTCCTGGACGGCGGTCGAGCCCGCCTCGCGGATGTGATATCCGCTGATGCTGATCGTATTCCAGCGTGGCGCGCGCTCCCGGCACCAGGCGAAGATGTCGGTGATGATGCGCATCGAAGGGCCGGGCGGGTAGATGTACGTCCCGCGCGCGTAATATTCCTTCAGGATGTCGTTCTGTATCGTCCCGGATATCTTCCCGACAGGGACTCCGTTCTCCTCCGCGAGCGCCGCGTACATGGCGAGCAGGATCGCCGCAGTGGCGTTTATCGTCATCGAGGTGCTGACCTTGTCGAGGGGGATCCCGTCCATCAGGCGCCGGAAGTCGTCGAGCGTGTCGATCGCCACGCCGACGCGTCCCACCTCGCCCGAGGCCATCGGATGGTCGGAGTCGTACCCCATCTGCGTCGGCAGGTCGAAGGCCACGGAGAGCCCCGTCTGTCCCTTCTCCAGCAGGTACCGGAACCGCTCGTTCGTCTCCTCGGCCGATCCGAACCCGGCGTACTGGCGCATCGTCCACAGGCGTCCCCGGTACATCGTCGGGTAGACGCCGCGCGCGAAGGGGTAGACCCCCGGCAGACCGTTGCGCTCCATGACTTCGGCCTCGGGGGCGTCGAGGGGGGTGTAGACCGGGGCGATCTCGATATCGGAAGTCGTCGCGAAGCGCGCTCTCCGCTCGCCGCCCTTCGCGCGGTACGGCTCGTAGACGCTCTCCTTCCAGTCGTCGACCGGACCGGAGATGTCTCTCTTCGCGGTCATGCGTCACCTCCGCTCTACAGGGGGATGTTTCCGTGCTTCTTGGGGGGAAGGGTCTGCCGCTTGTTGAGCAGGTTCTCGAGGGCATGGATCATCATCGGACGCGTCACGTCGGGCATGATCACGTCGTCGAGATATCCGAGGCCGGCCGCGACGTACGGGTTGCTGAACCGGTCTTTGTACTCGTCGATGCGCCTGCGCCGCTCCGCCTCCGGGTCCTCGGCGGCGGCGATATCCTTACCGTAGAGGATGTTCGCCGCGCCCTCGGCCCCCATCACGGCCAGCTCCGCTGTCGGCCAGGCGACGTTGTAGTCGCTTCGGATGTGCTTGCTCGACATCACGCAGTACGCGCCGCCGTATGCCTTGCGCGTGACGACGGTGAGCTTGGGGACGGTCGCCTCGCAGTAGGCGTAGATCAGTTTGGCTCCGTGGCGGATGATCCCGCGCCATTCCTGATCGGTGCCCGGCAGAAATCCCGGGACGTCCTCGAAGGTCAGCAGCGGCACGTTGAACGCGTCGCAGAACCTCACGAATCGCGCCCCCTTGCACGAGCTCTCGATGTCGAGCACGCCGGCGAGGTGGTTCGGCTGGTTGGCGACGATCCCCACCGAGTGGCCGTTGAGCCGGGCGAAGCCGACGACGATGTTTTCCGCGTGCAGCGGCATGACCTCGAAGAAGAAGCCGTCGTCGACGATCGCCCTGATCACGTCCTTGATATCGTACGGGGCGCGCGGATCGTCGGGGACCATCCCGTTGAGATCGGGGGAGCGGCGCATCGGATCGTCGCCCGGTTTGACGTACGGCGGGTCCTCGAGGTTGTTCTGCGGGACGAACGAGAGGAGGGTCTTGATCATATCGATGCAGTTCTCGTCGTCCTGGGCCATGAAATGCGCAACCCCGCTCCGCGAGTTGTGCGCGAAGGCGCCGCCGAGCTCCTCGTGCGTGACGTCCTCGTGCGTGACCTGTTTGATCACGCTCGGGCCTGTGATGTACATGTGGCTCGTCTGGTCGACCATGAAGATGAAATCGGTAAGGGCGGGGGAGTAGACCGCCCCGCCGGCGCTCGGTCCCATGATCGCCGATATCTGGGGGATGACCCCGGAGGCGAGGGTGTTGCGCAGGAATATCTCCGCGTACCCGGCGAGCGCGGCGACCCCCTCCTGGATCCGGGCGCCGCCGCTGTCGGAAATCCCGACGACCGGGGCGCCGTTGTCGAGGGCCATGTCCATCAGCCGTATGATCTTGCCGGCATGCGCCTCGCCGAGAGAGCCTCCAAGAATTGTGAAGTCTTGAGCGAAAGAAAAGGTCAATCTGCCATTTACGAGGCCTTGCCCACAGACCACGCCATCGCCGAGCATCTCGTTCCCCGCCATGCCGGGCCAGGTGCAGCGGTGGGTGACGAACACCCCCATCTCCTGGAAGGTCCCCTCGTCGAAGAGCAAATGGATCCGTTCGCGCGCCGTCAGGCGGCCGGACGCGTGGATCTTCTCGATGCGGGCCCGGCCTCCTCCGAGCAGGGCCTGCTCGCGTTTCTTCTCGAGCACTTCGAACTTTTCCGAGCGTTTCTTCACGGGATGTTCCTCCGGTGGGGGGCGCAAAGCCTCCCCGGTCTGAACCTCGCGACCGACCGGTGTATAGTATTGAACGGGGCCCTCATGGTCAATCGGAATATGCCGAAATCGTTTGTGCCGCCGGCGCCGATAGGGTAGAATGAAAGGCGTTTCGCGGAGGAGGATTCTCCTTGCGGCGCCGCATGGCCGCGGTGCATCTTCAATACAGGAGGGAAGTTTCATGAAGGTATCAGGATATGGCGTCGCGGCTGCAGGGCTCGTCGCGATGTCGCTTCTTTTCGGCGCGTGCTCGAAGAAGGAGGAGCCGCAGCCCGGGACGCAACAGGAGACCGCCGCGAAGGAGGCCATCTCGTACATCGACGAGGATGTCAGCTACGGCCTCTTCTTCGACGAGAAGGGGACGCAGCGCACGCTGACGCTGGCGCCGGACCAGAGGGAGTTCGATCTGTACGTGATCCTCGAATGCCCGGAGTACATGGAGATCGCCGCCGTCGAATGGAGGATAGCCGTTCCCGAGGGGGTATCGCTCGTCAACGACCGGTACCGCCAGGACCGCGTGCTCTCGATGGGGACGATGGACAGGGGGCTGAGCGAGCGGTTCACCCCGTGCATCGCCGGGCCGAAGATCACGCTGCATACCCTGACCTTCGCCGTCGGCGGAAAGCTCGAGAACGCGGTCTTCTCCGTGATGCCCTCGCTCGACAACGAGAACCTCGGCGTCGCGGAGTGCAAGGAAGGCTTTCCCGTCGTGCGGGCCACCTCGTACAAGGCGGTCGTCAACCCGGCGCAGTGACCTCGAGTCAGGCGCCGCAGGGCCGCAGTCCGGCGGGGCGCCCTCCGCGGGCATGACGTGACCGCCGGAAGCCGCGCCCGGGCTTGGTCCGATGAGTGCAAGAGCGTTACGCATCATGCTGCCGGCGATCATCGCGCCGGCAGTTCTTTTCGGCGCCGGCGCGGTGAGGGGGATCGTCCCGCCGCGCGGGGGCGGACCGATGCCCGACGGGTTCCGCTCGACGAAGACCGGGCGTCCGGACGCATTCACGCTCAGGCGAGGGTGGATCGAACGGGCCCGCGCCGCCGAGCAGGCCCGGAGCCGGGCGCCGCTCCCCGGGTACCGGCCGATGACAACGGAGCCCCGGGCCGGGCTGATAGGCCCCGGCCCCCTTTCCGGGACGCTGCGCGTCCCCGTGATAGGCGCGCGTTACGGCGACTACGCCGATCCTCCCTACTCTCTCGCCTCGCTGCAGGCAGAGCTCTTCGACGGGCCGTGGACGACCGGCACGCTCAGCCGCTATTACTCGGAGGCCTCGGGGGGCGTCTTCACCGTTACGGGAGATGTAAGGGGATGGGTTCCGCTCGCGCAGGCGGAGGATTACTATACCGGCGGTCCGGCGCAGGGATTGGTACCCGAGTATCTCTCACCTTTCCCCGGACTATTCGCGCGCACCGACGAGATGATCTCCGAGGCGGTGGCGGGGATCGACGCCGAGGTCGATTTCGGCCGGTACGACAACGACGGCCCCGACGGAGTCCCGAATTCGGGTGACGACGACGGCTTCGTCGACGTGCTGATCGTCGTCCATCCGAGCGTCGGGGCGGAATGCGCCAACTCGCTGCACATGTGGTCTCATTCTTGGCAGTACAGCCTCTGGCGCGAAGGCGGCCAGCCGCTCCCCACCGGCGATCCCGCCGCCGGAGGGGGGACGATACTCGTCGACGACTACATCGTGGCGCCGATCGTCTCGTGCGACGACCGTCTGATAGAGATCGGGGTCTTCTGTCACGAGCTCGGCCACGCGCTCGGGCTGCCCGACCTGTACGACTACAACGGCGGGTCGAGCGGGATCGGCTACTGGGGGCTGATGGGGAGCGGGAACTGGAACCGCCCCGAATCCCCCGCGCATCCGAGCGGCTGGTGCAAGGAGAGGCTCGGCTGGGTCGATGTCGTCGATATCGGCTGGGAGGCCCGGGAGCTCACCCTCGGGCCGGTGATCAACTCGCGCACCGTCGCCAGGCTCGACCTGCCGACGCGGCGGTTCCGGCGCGCCGTGCCTGCGGCCTCCCCGACCGGCGCGGCGCTCGTCTGCGGGTACACAGTCGCCGAAGCGACGGCGCGCGGCTGGCCGGGCGGCGCCGGATACGGGAACGAGTGGGAGGAGTCGATATCCCGGGAGTTCGTGTTCGACGGCGCGCGCCCCGTCACGCTCGAATACGCGATCCAGACGGACCTCGAGGAGGGGTACGATTTTGCCTATACGCTGTTGCGCGTCGGGTCGGCTCCCGCGGAGACTCTGGCGACGCTGACCGGCGTCAACGCGCTCGGGCCGGTCCTGCTCGAGCTCGATCCATATCTGCCCGAGGGCGCGGTGGCGACCGGCTGCGAGATCTCGTTCCTGCTCAGATCGGATTTCAATTTCAGCGACGAGGACGGCCGGTACCGTTCCGTCGAAGGGCGCGCCCTGCTCGTGGACGACATACGCGTCACGGGGGGCGGAGTCGATTACTTCGCCGATTTCACCGTGCATGCGGGCGGCTGGCACGAGACATCGGCGCCGGCCGAATATTTCATTGTGGAGAGACGGACCCGGACCGGCTTCGACGCGCACCTGAAGGGCGAAGGGCTGCTGATCTGGCATGCCGAGCCGAGCACCGCGTGCTCGTACGTGGGCAACAGCGGCGGGAA
>JAQVGR010000090.1 GCA_028696635.1 Candidatus Krumholzibacteriia bacterium
CAGCTCCGCCGCCCCCGCCGGCTCGTGGAGGATCACCGCCGAGCGCGGCGGGTCGACGATCCGGTAGAACCCCCGGTCCGATCCGCCGCCCGAGATGCGCGAGATCTCCGCGCCGGGCTCGAACGGACCGCCGGGTATCCCGGCCCCGCGGTCGCCGGCGAGCCGCAGCAGCCTCTCCGCGAGTTCCGGCTCGAGATTCATACGGCCTCCAGCACGCCGCCGGGGAAGACGATCGCCCCGCGCAGCCGGGCGCCGGCCCTGACGGCGGACCCGTCGAGAACGACGCAGTCTTCAAGCTCCGTGTCGCGTTCTATCACGGCGCCGGCGCCCGCGTCAAGGAATCCTCTCCATATCGCCCCCGGATCGACCGTCGCCCCTTCTCCGACGCGCAGCGCAAGGGGGGGAGGGGGGATCAGGGGATCGAACGAGGCCTTGCCGACAAGGATGCGACGGGGAATCTCGAGGTACGACCGGGGGGTTCCGATCTCCCCCCACTGGGGCCGAGCTCCGCCGGCGGAGGCATCGAACCCGGCGACCGATCCGGGGCGCTCGCGCATCATCCGCAGCACGATCGAAACCAGTCCCTCGGGACGTGAGCGGGGGAAATACTCGAGGGCGGCGGGCTCGATCACGGCGAGGCCGGTATACCCGAAGGCCGGCGGTACGCCGCCTGTCGAGGCGCCGATCCCCGTGACCTCGCCGCCCGCGTCGACGCTCACCGCGGCGGGGGGCGCTCGTTCCGGCTCGCCGGAGCGCAGCAGTATCATGGTCAGGAGGGCGCCGCGGTCCCGGTGGAAGTCCAGCGCCCCGTCATACCGGATCGAGGCGACGACGTCGCCGTTGTGGAGCAGGATGGGGCCGTCGGTCGAGAGCGAGGGGGCCATGTTCCCGATCCCGCCCCCCGTGTCGAGGATCGGTCGCTCCTCGTGGAATACGGCGGGCCACCCCTTCTCGCCGGCGAAGGCGCGCACCTGGGCTCCGTGGTGATGAAGGTTGATGTGAAGCCGCTGCGCCCCCTCGCGCAGCAGCCGCGCGGCGGCGATCTCGAGGGAGGGGACCCCCGTCACGGGAAGGAGCGGCTTCGCCCGCCGGTCGGTCAGCGGCCGCATGCGCGCGCCGAAACCCGCAGCGAGGATGATGGCGTCGCCGACCTGTCGATGCATCGGGCGCTCCCGTTCAGTCATAGAGGAGGTACGGCCGGCGCCTCCCGGCGAATGCGCGTTCCCCGGCCCGCCAGGCCGAGGCGACCTCCGCCGGGGATCTCCCCCCGGCGGCGGCCTCGCGCAGCCCCGCGCTCCCGTAGAGGATGTCTATCGGCGGCCTGAGCGTTTCGTACTCGTAGGGAGGCTCCGCCCACCGGAAGCTCCCCGGACAGAGCGCGGCCGCGGCGAGTATCGCCGAGACGGCGCAGAGGACGGGACGGAAGGCGCCCCGGTCGGTCACGTGGATCTGCACGCCCCCGCAGTCCTCGCCGGCGTGTTTGTCGAAGGTCGGCCTGAACACCGCCGGCCTGAAGGCCGCCCCCGAGACCGGCGAGCGTGCGAGCGCCGCCGCGTATCCCCCGGGGTCTATCCACGGCGCGCCGATCATCTCGAACGGGATCGTCGTACCCCTTCCCTCGGAGATGTTCGTTCCCTCGAGCAGGACCATCCCCGCATAGAGAAGCGCCGTGCGGGGGGTGGGGATGTTCGGCGAGGGGGGCACCCAGTGGAGCCCCGTCTCGTCGAAGTGCATATTCCGTCGCCATCCCTCGACGGGAACGACCTCGAACGGCCCGTCGAGCCCCTCCTCGGCGCGCAGCATCGAGAGCGTTTCGCCTATCGTCATCCCGTGCCGCATCGCGAGCGGACGCAGGCCGACGAACGACTCGAACCCGGGCTCGAGGACCGGCCCCTCGACCGCTTCGCCGCCGATCGGGTTCGGGCGGTCGAGCACGACGACGCGGATCCCCGCCGCCGCGCAGGCCCGCATAGTCAGCAGCGCCGTCCAGATATAGGTGTACGGCCGCGCTCCGACATCGGGCAGGTCGATCACCACCGCGTCGAGCCCCTCGAGCATCGGGGCCGTCGGTTCGCGCGTGGAGCCGTAGAGGGAGTGGACGGGTATCCCGAGCGCGGGGTCCCGGTACCCCTCCCACTCGATCATGTTCGCCTGTGTCAGGCCGGCGGGGCCGTGCTGGGGACCGAAGAGGCATGACAGGGCGGCGCCGCGGCCGAGCAGCACCTCCGTCGCGTGCCGGAACGACGAGTCGACCGAGGCCTGGTTGGCGAGCAGGCCGATCCGCCTCCCGGCGAGCGCCGGCCCCGCGCCTTCGGCGATGATGTCGAGCCCCGTCCGCGTCATTTCGATGCTCCGATGGCGGAAATTCCCTGTTTCACGGCATCGTATATCCTGATATATTTTCGAGTACAGACAAAAATGGGGGAGCTGCAAGGAGGGATGCCGATGAACACGGGACGATGTGCCGCGAAGGCGGCGTTGGCGGCCGGGATCGCGCTGGCCATCGCCGCGGCCGGGTGCTCGGGGGACCGCCGGGAGGCACGCCGGGGCGGCACTCTCGTGGTGGGGGAGATCAGCCCGTACGAGTCGCTCAACCCGATGGTCACGAGCGACGCGCACGCGCGCGACATCTACAGCCTGCTCTTTCTGAGCCTGCTCGACGAGAACGACGATTTTCTCACCTTCCGCCCCCGGCTCGCCGAGTCGTGGGAGTTTTCTCCGGACCGGCTCGAGCTGACCTTCCGGCTTCGCGGCGACGTGGTCTGGAGCGACGGCACCCCCTGCACGGCGCGCGACGTCGAGGCGACGTTCCGCGCCCAGATCGACACGGCGCTCGCGTGGAGCGGCCGGCACCTGAAGGAGCACATCACCGGCGTGAGCGCGCCGGACGAGCGAACCGTCGTCTATCGCTTCGACCACGCGTATCCGTACCAGCTGATGGACGCCAACGACGGTCCGATCCTTCCCCGCCAGTGGCTCGAGGGAAAGACCGCCGAGCAGATACGCGGCGCCACCGTCGAGGAGATCCCGTACAACGGCCCGTTCAGGATCGGCGAATGGGTCCGGGGGCAGAGCCTCTCGCTGCTCCCCAACGACCGGTACTACGAGGCGGGCAAGCCGTATCTCGAGCGCGTCGTCTTCAAGATCGTCCCCGACCAGGTGAACCTGCTCACGCAGCTCCGCGGCGGGGAGATCGACTGCATGGAGAGCATCCCGCCGATGGAGGTCGAGCCGCTCGGCACGGGGGATTACGGGCTCGAGATCTTCAACTTCCCCGCGCGCGCCTATATCTACATCGGGTGGAACGGAGCGCGCGCGCCGTTCGATTCCCCCGCCGTGCGGCGGGCGATGACGATGGCGATCAACAGGCAGCTGATCATCGACAATCTGTACTACGGCCTTGCCGAGGAATGCACGAGCCCGTTCATCCGCCAGTTCTGGGCCTATAACGACGATATCCGGCCGCTTCCGTACGATCCCGCCCGGGCGAAGGCGATCCTCGCCGAGCAGGGATTCACCGACACGGACGGAGACGGATGGCTCGACCGCGGCGGGAAACGATTCGAGTTCGAGCTGATGACCAACCAGGGGAATCAGCTCCGCAACGATATCCAGGTGATGGTGCAGGAGCAGCTGAGGGAGATCGGGGTCAAGGTCGATCCGCTGATCCTCGAGTGGACCGTGATGCTCGAGCGCCACAAGTTCTCCGATTTCGACGCGGTCGTCACCGCCTGGCGCGTCGGCACGAAGGTCGATCTCGCGCCGATCTGGTCGTGCGAGGCGCGCCGCGAGGGCGGGTACAACCGCGTCGATTACTGCAACCCGGTCGTCGACAGCCTCAACGCGGCGGCCACCGCCATGCTCGATTTCGAGCAGGCGCGCCCGCTTCTGCTGCGGGCGCAGGAGCTGATCTACGAGGATCAGCCGTACACCTTCCTGTACAATCCGCCGGCGCTGCTGGCGCTTCACCGGCGGTTCAGGGGCGCGAGGCCCGACGCGATCAGCATGTACCACAACCTGCACGAATGGCACATCGACGAGGGCGCCTCGAAGGGAGCGGGGAATGGTCCATGAGGTCGGCCTCGCCGCGCTGGTGAGCGGCGTGATCGCGCAGGTGCTCAAGCCGTTCATGGACCTGCTCATGAAGAAGGGGTTCAACCTCTTCCGCATGCTCGACTCGGGGGGGATGCCGAGCTCGCACACGTCGGTCGTCACGACCCTGAGCGTCGGGATCGCCGTGTACGAGGGCGTCTCGTCGCCGCTCTTCGCCATTTCCCTGGTCATGGGGCTCTATTTCATCTTCGAGGCGACGGGGCTGCGGCAGGAGGTGGGCAACCAGGCCCGGGTGCTCAACGAGATCGTCGATCGCGCGCGCGATACGCATCATTTCACCGCCGAGGAGCTGCAGGAGCTGATCGGGCACACCTGGGTGGAGGTGCTCGGCGGATTCGCCGTCGGCCTGCTCGTCTCGTACCTGTTCTTCTGATCCCCGGTCTTCTCCGCAAACCCGTTGCGAGCCCGGTTTTTTCCTTGACAGCATCGCCGCGACCGATAAAGATGGCTGAGAAAGTCATGCGTGTTCCGCGACCGACGCGGATGCCATACCGGCGGAGCGGACATCGGCCTGGTAGAGAGGTGATACAGTCGGAATAGCAGCGATGAACAGCAGCAGAGGATTCCGATCGGGGCATGCGGACCGATACAGAACGGAATTGCACGAGGCCGAATCATCGGGGGGATGATTCGGCCTTTTTTCCTGATGAGGCCCTGTTGTACGGATTCGACATCGCAACCGGGAGGAGAGCGCGATGAGGACGTTCGCGGTCATCAACCAGAAAGGCGGCTGCGGCAAAACGACCGTGGCCATCAATCTCGCCGCGGCGCTTGGAGAGCTCGAGAAAAAAGTGCTGCTCGTCGATCTCGATCCCCAGTGCCATGCATCGCTCGGGCTCGATATCCCGTACGATTCGGTCGAGCACACGACCTATGACCTGCTCCGCGACCCGCGGATCATGGTCGCCGACGTCGCCTGCGAACTCGGCGATCACCTCGATGTCGTCCCTTCCTCGCCGGTTCTCAGCGCCGTCGAGCAGGAGCTCGCGGGCAGGGAGGGACGCGAGATGCGGCTCGCGTCGAAGCTGGCCCGCGTCGGCGCCGAGTACGACTACGTGATCATCGACTCGCCTCCCAGCGTCGGCCTGCTCACGTTCAACGCGCTGATGGCGGCGGGAGAGGCGATAATCCCCGTCGAGCCGAGCTTCTTCTCGCTGCAGGGCCTCGAGAAGCTCAGGGAGACGCTCGATCTGCTCGAGAGCGAGACGAAGCACGCCGTGCAGATCAGGATACTGGTGAACAACATCGAGAAGCAGACGACCTTCTGCCGGGAGATCGTTTCGGAGCTCGAGCGCAGGTACAGGGACGAGGTCCTCGACGCCATGATCAGCCACTCGGTCAGATACAAGGAGTCCGCGATGCGCGGCGTGTCGATATTCGGGATACCGCGTTCCGACCGTCTGCAATGGGAGTATCTGACGCTGGCGCGGGAGCTCGACGAGAAGACGTCCCTGATCTACACCGAGGATATCGGCGGATGGATGGAACGGCTCCACGGTCCGCGGGTCCTCAGGGAAGGGGTCCTGTTCACCCTCGACGCGCCGGGAGCGGCGAACGTCCGCCTCACGGGGGAGTTCACCGGCTGGTCGAGCGAAGGGCTGCACATGGCCCGCGACGGCGGGGACGGGCTCTGGAAGGTGACCGTCGATCTCGAGCCCGGAGAATACGAGTACCGCTTCATAGTCGACGGGGTCTGGATCAAGGACCCGCGCAATGTCGATTCGGTCCTCAACGAGTTCGGCCAGGAGAATTCGCTCCTGATAGTATGAGCGCCACGTGAACTTCAGGGAAAAGCATCAGGAGCGCAGGCCGAGGGATCTGCACGATATCTCGCACCTCTTTCTGTCGTCCGCACACTCCGCCGCCGTCGCGGCTCCGCCGCACGCGCTCGTGGCGCTCGCCTGCGCCGATGACGGTCCGTGGCGGGCCTTCGCGGGGGCCGGGCTCGCCCGGGCTCTCGAGTCTGCAGGGCTCGATGTCACCCTGCTGGAGACCGGACGGGCGCTTCCCAACGCCGGGTTCTATTTCGCGCTGGGGCCGGGGGCGTACCTTCGGCCGGTGCTCGATCCGCGCGCGGTGGTCTCGGGGCCGCCCGCCGGGCCGCTCCGATTCCACTACGCGCGCGATCCGTCCCGGCTCCCGCTTCCGCCCCGCGAAGGGGGGGTCCCGGGGCGCGCGCGGATCGTGATATTCGCCTTCAGCCGCTCGGCGGTCGGGACACGCCCGGCGGTCCCGTCGATCTTCAGGGACCTGCTCTCGGCCACGTCCGGGCGGGAACCGCAGGCCCCGGACGGGTCCGACCCGCACGGCGGGAGGGTGGCGCTCGTGACGGCCGGCCCGGACGACCCGGACCGGTACCTCGGCGCCGTGCGGGGGAGTTTCGAGGAGGAGTTCCCCGGAGCCCCAGTCCTCGCCCTGTACGGGGCGGATGGGGGAGACGACCCGGGAGCCGCGCGGGGCGCGATCACCGCCGGGATGGCCCGCCGCTGCCCGCCCGCCCTCGATCTCTTCGGCGGCATCGCCGCGTCGCTGCTCCAGCGGCTTGCGCGGGGACGGGAGGCGGCCGGATGATGCCGGACCGGCTCGAGGCGGCCTTGCGGGGGGGCGCGCGGATCACAGACCGCCGCGTGCGCCGCCTGCACGATCTGCTCTGCGAAGAGCTCGTGCTGCTGTCGAACTCGGTCGAGGTGGAACCGGCCCCGTTCGACACGAGGCTCATCGTGAACGGGAGGCGGTTCGCCAGGCTGGCGCCGTACAGGGATCTTCTG
>JAQVGR010000091.1 GCA_028696635.1 Candidatus Krumholzibacteriia bacterium
GGATCCTCATCGGCGATCCGCAGGGGGCCCGGTTTCTCCGCCGCGGACCGATCGGGCTCCCCGCGGACCTCCGGCGCGCCGCGACCGAGTACGATCCCCTCACCGGCGCCGTCTTCTCCTACCGTTTCCCGGGGCACGCGCCGCTGACGCGCCGGGAGGAGCGCGAGGGGGTCTACTACCGCCCGATCCCCCGCCGGTTCGACGTCGACGGGATCGAGCTCGGCCTCTCGACGCCCGACGCGGTTTCCGGCGAGGTCTGGAGGCGGGAGCTGCGGCGCGTGTGGTCCGAGGAGGTCGCCTACAGCCTGTCGACGCGCACCGGAGATGTCCGCGGGCGCGGCGGCCTGATCGACATCAACATCCCGATCGCGCTTCCCAAGCAGCTCGAGGCGATCTTCGGCCGCGGCGAGGAGACGCGGCTGACCGTCTCGGGACGCGAGAAGATCACGATCGGAGGCACGTCGCGCTGGTGCGCGAACTGTCCCCGAACCGAGGGGATGCCCAACCAGCAGAAGTTCCCCGATCTCGACATGGAGCAGCAGCTCACCGTCAACCTGCACGGGAACATCGGGGAGAAGATCAATGTCGCCATAGACCACTCGAGCGTGGGGGGCGGCGCGCCGTCGACGAACCGCGTGCGGCTCAACTATACCGGCTTCGAGGACGAGATCATCAAGCTGATAGAGATGGGCGACACGGACCTGACGCTGAGCGGCGCGCAGCTGATCAGCTATTCGGCGCAGGCGAAGGGGCTGTTCGGCGTCAAGGGGGTCGCGCAGATCGGGCCGCTCGACCTCACCGTGGTCGCCAGCAAGGAGGAGGGAGAGAGCTCCTCGGGGACTTTCTCCTCATCTGGCGGACAGAGCAGCGAGACGACGATCGACGACTACAACTTCATCAAGCGGCAGTTCTTCTACCTCGAGACCCCCGGCAGCGACTTCTCCTTCCCGACGCCCGGGTTCGGGCAGCACTACCCGGTGATCGGCGGCGCGGGACAGGACAGCCTCGAGCTCTTCGTATCGTTCCGCGTCGACACCGACTGGCGGCAGATCGCGCGTTCCCGGTACTACATCAAGGCGTACAACGATCCGGACAACGACGGATCGCTCACCGACGGCAACGAGTACACGCAGTGGTTCTATCCGCTCTACGAGGGCGTCGATTTCGACCTGATCCAGGATTACGTAGCGGCCGGGTCGACACCGAAGTACATCGGGATCCGCCTGCGGCAGCCGCTCGGCGCCGACAAGGCGCTCGTCGTCCGGTACCGGATGGAGCGGCCGGGCGATGTCGTCCAGGTCGGCGATTACGGCAACTTCGAATTCCCCGATTACTCGCAGCTCGAGAATCCGCCGCCGAACCCCGATGTGTTCCTCACCGCCGAGCTGATCTGCCCCCCCGAGGAGGATTTCGATCCGCCGTCGGCCGAGGGCGCCCGGTACGGTTCGACGTGGAACATGATGTTCCGCAACGTCTACTCGATCGGGGCGGGAGGGCTCGACGACGCGGCCCTGACCGTGAAGATCCGCTCGGTCAAGACGATCAAGGGGACTCCCGAGATCGAGGAAAAGACCGGGGAGCGGTACCTGCGCATCTTCGGCCTCGACAGGTACGACGGCACCGGAGCCTGGGCCTCCGACGGATTCGTCGACGTGCGGGAGGGGCTCGTGAATTTCTCCCTGGGATACATCATGTTCCCCTCGCCGCAGCCGTTCCGCGTCACCCGGGACGAGCTGCGTTCGTACTTCGATCCGATCGGGCCGTCGGTGCCGCAGCCGAACGACTCGGTCGACGCGTTCGTCGACACCCTCGACGTCAATCTCGGCCGCAACGAGGCGATATACGACGAGATCCTCGACCGGAACAGCCCGCCGAACGAGTACGAGATCGTCATCGAGACCTCGAGCGGGAGCAAGGTCTTCAACCTCGGCGCCTTCGACATCCTCGACGGGACCGAGGTCGTCACCGTCGACGGGGTGAAGCTCTCCCGCGGCAGCGACTACGACATCGACTACATGGGGGGGGTCGTGACGCTCAAGGGGGACTACGGAACCCTGCCTCCCGACGCCCAGGTCCGCATCGACTACCAGCACACGCCGCTCTTCGGCGGGGGGAAGAGCTCGCTGCTCGGCGTGGGAGGCAACCTGCGGCTCTCGGAGAATTCCCGGCTGAACGCCACGTTCCTGTACAACTCGGTCGGCACGCCGAAGTACACGCCGCGCCTCGGCGAGGAGCCCACCCGCACGATGGCCGCCGACCTGAACGGGAGCTTCCAGTTCGAGCCCGGCTGGATGACTTCGCTGGCCAACCTTCTCCCCCGGGTCGACACCGACGCGCGCAGCAGTTTCAACCTCACCGGCGAGGTGGCGGCGAGCTTCCCCAACCCCAACACGAAGGGGACCGCGTTCGTCGACGACATGGAGGGGATAGAGGACAGCGACCAGCTCAACCTCGTGCGCAGCTCGTGGTACGAGGCGAGCCCTCCGATAGATCCCGACATGACCTCGCAGACCCTGCCCGCCTGGCCCGACGGGATGGAGTTCTACTGGTACAATCCGGCGAACACTGAGCGACAGCAGCTGCTCACCACGAGCAAGCAGGATCTCAATCCGGGCCTGGACGACCGCGAGAACTCGCGCCTGACCTCTCTCTTCATCAAGGCGATCGCCCCGGGGGCCGGGCAGTGGGCCGGGGTGATGACGGGGTTCCCCGGCGGAATCGACCTGTCGACGGCGCAGTACCTCGAGATCTGGGTCAACGACTACACGGTCGATCCGCTCGACCGCCGCGGGATCCTCCACGTCGACTTCGGGAAGATCGACGAGGACTTCCATCAACCCGACTCGAACCGGTTCGACGTCGAGAACCTCACCACATGGACGGTCGCCAACGACGTCGGGTTCCCCGGCGATCCTCAGAGCAGGCGCTTCAACGGCGACTTCGAGGACGACAAATGGGACGAGGAGCGCGGCATCTACCGGTGGATCAACTCGCGGATCGGCAACTCGCGCCCGGACAGCGAGGACCTGAACAAGAACAGCAGGCTGGACGAGGCGAACGAGTATTTCTCGCTCGAGCTCGATCTCGCGGACACGGCCGTCATCGACGTGCAGCGGGATTTCCCCAGGGAAAAATACAGCTCGTACTGGAACGACCCGGACGAGTCGGACAGGGGCGAGACAAACCGGCGCAAGAGCTGGCGCATGTACCGCCTCGACCTCGGCAGGGCCGACCTGCCCGCAGGCATCGCCCCGCGTCTGGACCGGATCCAGCACATGCGGATCTGGGTCGAGAACATCGACGAGATCAGCGCGGTGACCGAGTCCGACAGGCCGGCGGATCACATGATCGAGCTGACCGGCCTGAAGTTCGTCGGGAGCAGATGGGAATGGAACTACATCCGCGATCTGGCCGATAACGAGCGCCCCGTGCCGCCTCCGAACCAGGGCACGGACCTGGAGATGAAGGTCAACATCGGCACGATCAACAACAAGGACAATCCGTCGATCTACACGCCGCCGAAGACGGTCGAGGAGGAAGAGGGGATCCAGAACCGCGAGCAGTCGCTCCTCATCTACGTGGAGAACTTCGAGCCGGGGTATTCGTTCCGCGCGATGAAGCGGTTCTTCGGACAGGGCTACGACTTCCAGCAGTACCGCGAGATCCAGTTCTTCATCAGGCCCGACAACAAGCTCGTCGCCGGGCTGGAGCCCGGAGCGGACTCTCTCGAGTTCTACTTCCAGGTCGCCTACGACAGCCTCAACTACTACGAGATCGCCATGCCGCTCGACGAGAGCCATCGCGACAGGTGGCACTGGGTCAACGTCCTGATGAGCGACCTGACGAGCATGAAGATCGATGCGCCCCCGGACGGGGTCGTCGAGAGCCTGATCTCCGATTCGGCCGATCCGACGAAGAGCTACCGCGGGAAGATCGTAGGCGATCCGACCCTGTTCAAGGTCCGGTATCTCTTCGCCGGGCTCCGCAACGCCACGGGCCGGCGGATACCGGAGGGTCAGATCTGGTTCAACGACATCATCCTCGGCCAGGTGCGGCGGGACGTCGATCACGCCGAGCGGCTCAGCGGGTCGGCCAATTTCGCCAACGTCGTTTCGGTCAACGCAAGCTACCAGCGGACCGGCCCCGAGTTCCGTTCCCTCAAGCAGAAGGCGGGTTCCGGCGCCACGAACAACAGCCTCGCCCTCTCGGGCAAGACCGAGGTCAACCAGTTCATCCCGACCGGCGGATTCCAGGTCCCCCTGACGGCCCGGTACAACTCCTCCGAGTCGAAGCCGAAGTACCTGCCGCAGAGCGACGTCGAGATCGTCGACGAGGCGGAGAGGGACCTGCGCCGCACGGTCCGCAACGGGTACGCGCTGAGCGTGTCGATGAGCCGCCGGAACTCGAAGAACTTCGTCATGCGCACGCTCTTCGACAATCTCAAGGCGCAGTACAGTTACTCCCGCAACCGGGGGTTCTCTCCGACGTCGAGCGACACCACGTGGTCGCAGAGCTGGAACACCAACTACCAGATCCAGTTCGACCGCGGACGCGCGCTCTCGCTGCCGCTGGGGATCAAGTGGCGGTACTGGCTGACCAATTTCACCGTCAACGCCTCCGGCGCGAAATCGGTCAAGACGACATACTCGCTCAGCGGCGACCGCTTCGTGAAGAGCCCGACGGGGGTCTCCCACGGCTGGGACAATGACGTCCAGGCGAGCTACGACCCGTTCGAATCGATGAAGTTCAATTTCAGGCGCAGCGAGAAGCGCAACATGATGAGCTACCAGGAGATCCTCGGCGTGCCGGTCGGCAGGCTCACCACCTTCAACCAGAGTCTCGACATGCAGTACCAGCCCCGGGGGGAGGTCTGGCTGATCTCCCAGTTCAGCCCGCGGTTCGAGTACACCTCGCGCTACGAGGAGGATCTCAACCCGAGCGTGCGCAAGGGGGACGACCCGTCGACCACGAGAAACGCGAACAACGAACGGAACATCAACATCGTCTTCGATCTCGACATCGGCAGGTACGCGCACGGTCTGGGCAGGCTGGCGGGGGTCATGCGCGAGGATGAGAAGGCGGCGACGGCGGTCCTCACGCAGGGCGCCGGGCTGGCGCGGCAGAAGGAGGAGTTCCAGAAGATGCTCCAGGACCGGCTCAAGCCGCCGGAGCCGGCCGCGGGGGGAAGGGAGGTCGTTCCCGAGGCCATTCCCGGGCTTGCGACGCAGGGAGGGCAGCCGGCCGATACGGCGGCGGCCCCCGGCGCCGAGCAGCAGCCCCGCAGGGGAACCTTCTCCGATCTCCTCGTCGACAGGCCCCGCCCCGGCGCAGGGAGGGCGGACACCTCGGCGGCGAAGCCGGATACCGCGGCCGCCGCCGCTGCTCCCGATACGACGGCACCGGGGAAGGGCGACCCCCTGATGCTGCTGCGCGGGGCGCTCAGGCTCGTCGGCAGGATCCAGCCGGTCAAGAGCTCGATCCGCTTCGACGACCGGAGCAGCTACCAGCGGCTCTATGACCGGGCGGACTGGCTCTACCGGTACGGTTTCACCAAGGAATCGGGGGTGCCCGGCTCCTCGTGCGAAACGGAACCGTGCGAGCCGGAGAACATCCCGCTGCGCGCTTCCAAACGGGTCGCCCTCGATCTGCGCTCGGGGGTCGCGATCACCTCGAACCTGTCGGCCGACGTGCGGTTCAACCTCTCGAATCGAACGGATGAGGCGGATGCGCGCGTCACCGAGGCGCGTGACGTGACCTGGCCGGATGTCTCCCTGAGCTGGAAGGGGCTCGAGCGCTGGGGATTGCTGGCGCGGTACATCAAGCAGTCCGACCTGACCGTCAACTACGTGAAGAAGAGCTCGACGTCCGTCGGCACGGAGCGGGAGAACTTCGCCCTCGCCCCGAACTGGAACATGACCTGGAAGAACTCCCTCTCCACGAACCTGTCGTTCAGTTACAGCCGCCAGCAGAAGACGGACAAGAAGCAGGAGATGTGGGACCGCACCTGGGCGGCGAACGTCGAGCTGCGCTACGACATCAAGGGTTCGAAGGGGTTCGGGATTCCCCTGCCGCTGCTCAGCCGCAAGAAGTTCAAGTTCGAGAGCACCTTGACCACGGTTCTCAATGTCGGATACAGTTCGACGGAGACCTACAACACGCCGCCGTCGACGACGCTCTCCGACTCGCCGAGGTTCACCTACACCTTCAGCCGGAACGTGTCGGGGGGGCTGACGGCCAGCTACAAGAGGAGCGCCGGCGGGATCTACGGGTACATCAACCACGAGGTTGCGCTTCATGCGACCGCGGAGTTCAAGTTCTGACAGGTCCCGGGCGGCGCTCGCTCTCGCCGCGGCGCTCCCGGCGGCGCTGCTGCTCCTGCTCTCGCCGCTTCCCGGATGCGGCGCCCGCGACCGCCCCGTCTTCGACCCCGATTCGGCGTTCGCCCGGCTCGAGGAGCAGGTCGGGATCGGGCCCAGGCATCCCGGATCGCCGGGGCACCGGGCGGCTCAGCGGTACATCGTCGACCGGCTGCGCCGATCGGGAGCGGACGTTTCGCTGCAGCCGTTCGACACCGTCACCCCCGCGGGAGACACCCTGCGCATGATCAACATCATCGGCAATTTCAACTCCGGCGCGCGGCGCCGCGTCCTGCTCGGAGCGCACTACGACACCCGCCCCGTCGCCGATCGCGATCCCGATCCTGCCTCCCGC